>NZ_AQPL01000328.1:0-1069 GCF_000395345.1 Cupriavidus sp. WS
AACCGTTGGGCAAGGCGAGGTTGAAGCCATCGATACCGATGCGCATGGCGGCCGTGTCCGGAGCGTTGTGGTCAGCCGGCATGCCCCGGCGCGATGCCGCCGAGATGCGCGTACAGCCGGATCATGCGCGCGGCATATTCGCGCGGCGAGAACGATGCCACCTGGTCGAAGCCCGCGGCGCGCAGCCGCCGGCACAGCGCGTCGTCGCCGTCCAGCGCGCGGATGGCGCGCGCCATCGCCTGCGTGTCGTGCGGATCCACGTACAGCGCCCCGCTGCCGGCGACTTCGCGCAGGCCGCCGCTGGTGGTGGTCATCACCGGGGTGCCCAGCGCCATCGCCTCGGCCACGGGCAGGCCGAAACCTTCCGCCAGCGACGGAAACAGCAGCGCGCGCGCCTGCCGGATCAGCCCGATGAGTTCCGCCCGCGGCAGCCGCGGCAGACGGATCACGCCGGGCGCGCGCGCGAGCATCGATTCGGTCTGCGGCGCGTCCCGCGCGACCGGCCCCGCCACGACCAGCGCGCGCGGGCTCAGCGAGGCGCGGTGCGCGGCCACCAGCGCCGGCAGGTTCTTGCGCGCCTCGGGCATGCCGCAGCAGATGAAATAGCCGCCCGGCCGCAGCCCCGCCGGCAGCAGCGGATCGCGCTGCAGCGGCGCGTGCACGGCCTGCGAGGTGTTGCTGACGAAGCCCGGCGCGCAGCCCAGGCGGTCGATGATGTCCGCGCGCGAATGCTCCGAGACGGTCACGAGGTGGTCGGCGCGCGCGACGATCGCGCGCAGCAGGCGCAGGTGCCGCTCGCGCGGGATGCCGGTCAGGCGCGGATGGCTCAGCGGAATCAGGTCGTGCACGGTGTAGACGTTGCGCGCGCCTTCGAGATAGATCGGCATCGGGTACGTCCAGTGCATCACGGCCGGCGGCGCGGCGCACGTCACGCGCATCAGGCGCCGGTGAATGTTGAAGTAGGCCTGGGCCTCGCGGAACAGGCGCCCGTCGTCATGGACGGCATCGCGCGCGGCATGCGCGTCGCCATAGGCTTGCAGGCTCACCGCGCGGGCGCCGCGGCGCAGCG
>NZ_AQPL01000329.1:0-35792 GCF_000395345.1 Cupriavidus sp. WS
GGATGACGGTTTCGGTCATGGCCTGGGGTGGGGGCGAAGGCGGACAGGCGGGGCTGGTTGCGGGTGCTGTCCTCGGGCGCCGTATTGGGGCGCTATATCGTGGGGCGCCATCGGGGGCGCCATCATGCTGTCATTCTAGCCGAGCCTGCGCCCGCGCCGTTGCCGCCGGGCCGGACGGGCGCCAACGCGGCGTGCGGATATGAAAAAAGGGACGGCATCGCCGTCCCTTTCCTTGCTGCCTGGCGAAGCCGCTTATTCCTGCGGCGTCGTTTCCTTGGCGGCGGGCGCCGTCTCGACCAGCACCATCGGGCCTTCCGGCAGCGGCGGCAGCGGCTTGCGCTCGCGTACCACGCGCGGTGCCGGCGGGAGGCTGGCGGCGGCTTCCTGCGCCGCGCGCAGCTTGCTGCTGTCGGTGTTCACCCACTCCAGGCCGGCGGAGGCGAGCATCGGCTGCAGGTTTTCCAGGCTTGCCGGGGCCGCTGCCGGAGCAACGGCGGCGGCCACCGGGGCAGGCGCTGCCACGGGTGCTGCTACCGGCACTTCCGCAGGCGCTTCCACCGGAGCGGGCGCCTGGACAACGGCTTGCGCCACGGGAGCCGGTGCGGCCGGCTGCGGCGCGTAGGCGGCCGGGCTGGCGGCCACGGTTTCCTCCGCGGCGGTTTCAGCCACCGGCGCGGGCGCCGCGGCTTCGACGGGCTCGGCCACCGGGGTGGCCAGCACTTCGGCCGGCAGCACCGTCGGCGCCGCCGCAACTTCGGCGACCTCGGCGGGCTGATAGGCCGGGGCGCTCGGCACCGGCTCGGCGGCCACGGCGGCCACGGATTCGGCCACCACCGCTTCGATGGTCTCGACGACCTCGACGGTCTGGACTGCGGCGGCCGGGGCTACGGCTGCCACGGCTACCGCTTCGCGCGGCTCGGCTGCTTCCTCGCCCTCGGCACCTTCGGCACCTTCGGCGCCCTCGGCGCCCTCGGCGCCCTCGGCGTTTTCCCCGGCCTGCACGCTGTCGTCGCGTTCGCGGCGATAGCGGTTGCGACCACGGCGGTTGCGGCGGCGGCGTTCCTCGCCTTCGCTGCCTTCGCCGTTGGCGGCGCCTTCCGGCGCTTCCTGCAGGTCGGCGCGTGCGTTGTCGGCCTCGTCGCGCTGGATCGCCGGCGCGGTCACGGTAGCCACGGCGGCGCTGGCGGCTTCGGCTGCCAGGCCTTCGCCGTTTTCGTCCTCACGCGGTGCCTCGCCGCGCTCGCGCTGGCGTTCGCGCTGGCGCTCGCGGCGCTCCTGGTTGCGGTCGCGGCGGCCTTCGCCACGGCCTTCGGTGCGCTCGGCTGCGGCGCCTTCGGGCTGCGGGCGTGCCGGCTGGGCTTCCAGCGCGGCCTGGCGCGGGGCGCGGCCGTTGCGTTCGCCGCGTTCCGTGCGTTCGCCACGTTCGACGCGCTCACCGCGCTCGCCACGTTCCTGCGGCGCGCGCTCGCCGCGCTGGCCGCGGCCCTGGCGGTCGCCACGCTCGCCGCCGCGTTCACCGCGTTCACCGCGTTCACCGCGTTCGGCACGCTGGCCGCGCTCGCCGCGGCTTTCACCGCGTTCGCCACGCTGGCCGCGTTCGCGGCGGCTGTCGCCGCTGCGCTGTTCCGACTCGGCCGGCTTGGCGGGTTCCGCCGCGGGAGCCACCGGCTTGGCGCCGAACAGGCCCTTGAGCCAGCCCATGAAGCCGCCGCTGGCCACCGGCTGGGTGGCCGGCACCACCGGGCGGGCCACCGGCGGCTCGACGCGCGCGGGACGCTCGGGGCGCGGCACCGACACCGGCGCCGGCTGCTCGGGCGTGATGCCCTTGACGGCGGCTTCCTGGCGCGGCTTGGCGTCTTCCTTCTTGCGGCTGCTGTAGCTGGTGTCGGCTTCCAGTTCCTTGGCGGCGGCCTCGGCCATCTTGTAGCTGGCGGTGCTGTCTTCCAGGCGCGGGTCGTCGTGGCGCAGGCGCTCGAGCTTGTAGTGCGGGGTCTCGAGGTGCTTGTTCGGGATCAGCAGCACGTTGACCTTGAAGCGCATCTCGATCAGGTTGATGTCCTGGCGCTTCTCGTTGAGCAGGAACGCGGCCACTTCCACCGGCACCTGGCAGTGGATGGCGGCCGTGTTCTCCTTCATCCCTTCTTCCTGGATGATGCGCAGCACCTGCAGCGCGGAGGATTCGGTGTCGCGGATGTGGCCGGTGCCGTTGCAGCGCGGGCAGGTGATGTGCGAGCCTTCCGACAGCGACGGGCGCAGGCGCTGGCGCGACAGCTCCATCAGGCCGAAGCGGCTGATCTTGCCCATCTGCACGCGGGCGCGGTCATGGCGCAGGGCGTCCTTGAGGCGCGTTTCCACGTCCTTCTGGGCCTTGCTGGCTTCCATGTCGATGAAGTCGATCACGATCAGGCCGCCCAGGTCGCGCAGGCGCAGCTGGCGGGCGATCTCGTCGGCGGCTTCGAGGTTGGTGCGCAGCGCCGTTTCCTCGATGTCGGCGCCCTTGGTGGCGCGCGCCGAGTTGACGTCCACCGAGACCAGCGCCTCGGTGTGGTCGATCACGATGGCGCCGCCCGAGGGCAGCATGACCATGCGCGAGTAGGCCGATTCGATCTGGTGCTCGATCTGGAAGCGCGAGAAGAGGGGCACGTCGTCCCGGTACTTCTTCACGCGGTTCATGTTGTCGGGCATGACCACGCTCATGAAGGCGCGGGCCTGCTCGTAGATTTCGTCGGTGTCGATCAGGATCTCGCCGATGTCCGGCTGGAAATAATCGCGGATGGCGCGGATCACCAGGCTGGATTCGAGATAGATCAGCAGCGGGGCCTTGTTGTCGCCGGCGGCGCCGTCGATGGCCTTCCACAGCTGCAGCAGGTAGTTCAGGTCCCACTGCAGTTCCTCGGCCGAGCGGCCGATGCCGGCGGTGCGGGCGATGATGCTCATGCCGTCGGGGACGGTCAGCTGGCCCATCGTCTCGCGCAGTTCCTGGCGGTCCTCGCCCTCGATGCGGCGCGACACGCCGCCGCCGCGCGGGTTGTTGGGCATCAGCACCAGGTAGCGGCCGGCCAGCGAGATGAACGTGGTCAGGGCCGCGCCCTTGTTGCCGCGCTCTTCCTTCTCGACCTGGACGATCAGTTCCTGGCCTTCGTGCAGCGCGTCCTGGATGCGCGCGTTGCGCACGTCCACGCCTTCCTTGAAGAAGGCGCGCGCGACTTCCTTGAACGGCAGGAAGCCGTGGCGCTCTTCGCCGTAGTTGACGAAGCAGGCCTCCAGCGACGGCTCGATGCGGGTGATGACGCCCTTGTAGATATTGCCCTTGCGCTGTTCGCGCCCGGCAGCCTCGATGTCGATGTCGATCAGTTTCTGACCATCGACGATGGCGACGCGCAATTCTTCCTGCTGCGTCGCGTTGAACAACATGCGTTTCATCGCATTACCTCACTCCAATGCCGCGGATTGCACCGGCATGCGGTGCCCGCAGCGTTCCGTGGAGCACGCGAGGGAGCGAGCGAGGGCGCGAGAATTGCCAAAAGCGCCGGCGCGCCGACAGGCGCGGCCCGGCTGGGCGCGGGTGAAAGAGAGGTAACGACGTCGAAGCGCCGTCCGCATGGTCGGAGAGAACGCCGGCGTGCTGCTCTGCGCAGCGTTTCCGGCGGGTTTCCGGCTGGCATGGGCGGCGGCGCGGGCGCAAAGGGCGCCGGTCGCACCGCGGCCGGCCGCGGAAGGCCTAGGACGCGTCAAAGAGCAAGTTTGTCGACACGGCAATGCTGCTTCGCTACCTGACATCTCCTGGCGGGCGCACCTACTACTTCTTGGAGTTCTGCGACCGGGCGCCGGTAATAAACCAGTCAGGCGGCGTCTGAAGCATGCCGGCGGCACCGTTTCCCGGTGCGGGCGGGACTTCTCTCACCAGAGCGGATGCCAACAGGGCATCCGCGATCAAATTCTGTTCTACCTGAACACTCTTCCCACGTGACCGCCGTCAGCGCCGAAGTCGCCTTCGGGCAACTTCCTGCGCGGGCGATACCGTGCGTGCTGCGTTTTTGCCGCCATTCACCAGCCGCGGGCTCGCGGGGTACGCAAAGAAGCGGGAGGCTGGCAGGGCTGGCGGCAACCCAAAGTGTAAAATACGACGAATCGCCTACACCTGACTTGCGCTGCCGGTCTTTGGCCGGGACAGCGAGGAAATTATATTGAAAATGAATGAGTTACGCCATCAAATTGAAAAAGAGGTGCGGGCCGCCGCGGCCGCACCCCAGGTGGCGTATATAACAATTGGCGAAGAGGCCGAGGGCCAGCGCATCGACAACTTCCTGCTGAAGCTGTCCAAGGGCGTGCCCAAGAGCCATGTCTACCGCATCCTGCGGTCCGGGGAAGTGCGCGTCAACAAGGGCCGGGTGGATGCCACCTATCGCCTCTGCATGGGCGACATCGTGCGCATTCCTCCGATGCGCGTGGCGGAAAAGGCATCCGATCATGCCCGTTTCGTGCCCGCGGCCAGCTTTCCGGTGGTATTCGAGGACGAGCACCTGCTGGTGATCGACAAGCCGGCCGGCGTGGCCGTGCATGGCGGCTCGGGGGTGGCGTTCGGGGTCATCGAGCAACTGCGCCGCGCGCGCCCGCAGGCGCGCTTTCTCGAACTGGTGCACCGGCTCGACCGCGAAACCTCCGGCCTGCTGATGCTGGCCAAGAAGCGCAGCGCGCTGGTCGGCCTGCACGAGCAGATCCGCGGCAACGCGCTCGACAAGCGCTATTTCGCCTGCGTGGCCGGCCATTTCGACAACGCCCGGCAGCACGTGAAGCTGCCGCTATATAAATACACCACGGCCGACGGCGAGCGCCGCGTGCGCGTCCAGGACGACGGCCTGCCGTCGCACACCATCTTCAACCGCCTGGAAGTGCTGCCGGGCTTCACGCTGCTGGAGGCGGAGCTGAAGACCGGCCGCACCCACCAGATCCGGGTCCACCTGGCGCATTCGGGCTTTCCCATCCTCGGCGACGAGAAGTACGGCGACTACGGCCTGAACAAGGCGCTGGCCCGCAGCGGCGCCAATCCGGGCCTCAAGCGCATGTTCCTGCACGCGCACAGCCTGACCTTCACGCACCCGGCAAGTGGCGAGAGCGTCACCGTCACCGCCCCCATGCCGCCGGAATGCGAAGCCTTCCTGCAGCAAGCCCGCAACCAGCGCGCCCACGACTGAGGCGCCGACAAGGAAATCAATGGCCAGGCAACGTTTCGACCTGATCGTGTTCGACTGGGATGGCACCCTGATGGATTCCACCCCGACCATCGCCAAATGCATACAACTGGCCAGCCGCGACCTTGGCCTGCCGGTGCCCGACGACAGCGCCGCCAGCCACGTGATCGGACTGGGGCTCAAGGATGCGCTGTCCTACGCCGTGCCGACGCTGGACCCGGCCGACTATCCCAAGCTGGCCGAGCGCTACCGCTTCCACTTCCTGACCCGCGACGCGGAGCTGGTGCTGTTCGACGGCGTGCGCGAGATGCTCGAGGCATTGCATGCGCAGCACTACTTCCTCGGCGTGGCCACTGGCAAGACGCGGGTAGGCCTGCAGCGCGCGCTGCAGGCCACCGGCCTCGGGCCGCTGTTCGACGGCACCCGCTGCGCCGACGAAACCTTCTCCAAGCCGCATCCGGCCATGCTGCAGGAACTCACGCGCGAGCTCGGGCAGGAGATGGAGCGCACCGTGATGATCGGCGACACCACGCACGATCTGCAGATGGCGGCCAATGCCGGGGCCGCCGGCATCGGCGTGGGCTACGGCGCGCATCCGGCGGATGCGCTGCGCGCGATGGCGCCGGTGCACTGCGCGGCCTCGATCGCTGACCTCAAGGACTGGTTGCTGACGCATGCCTGAAACACCATTGGCGATAGCGGCGGGCGCGCGCCGGCTGTGCGCGGCGCAGGACCTGGCCGACGGCGGCGCCGGCGTGCGCTTCGTGGTCGGGATCGGCGGGCGCCAGGTGGGCGCCTTTGCGGTGCGCTTCGACGGCGCCGTGCACGGCTACCTGAACCAGTGCGCGCACGTGCCGATGGAGCTCGACTGGCAGGAAGGCCAGTTTTTCGAGTCCTCGGGCCTATACTTGATGTGCGCCACACATGGCGCGATTTATGCACCGGACAGCGGGCTGTGCGTGGGCGGTCCTTGCCGCGGCGCGTCGCTGTCCCGGCTGCGCGTGGAAGAGCATGACGGCAGCGTCTACTGGGTGCCGGAAAGCCCCTACGAGGCACCCGCCGAGGCACCTGCCACGCCGTCTGCCTAGCCCGACCCTCACCGACAACCAAGAGCGAACCAAGAGCCAACTGCATGACTGAACAGCAAAAACCGCCGCAGGACGAAACCGGCAAGCCGCAGGAGCCGGCCGGGTCCGCCGACGAACGGCTGGAAACCGCCGCGCACGCCGATTTCCCGCTGGAGCAGGACCTGCGCGCCGGCGACGACGCGGCCCGGCGCGAAGCCGGCGAGCGCCGCGCGCGCCTGGCGGGCGGTGGCAGCGGCCCGGTGCCGACCGGCGCCGGCTGGGAGCGCGACGTGCTGGAGAAGGTGCTGATGGCCACCCTGCGCGAGCAGCGCGCCGCGCGCCGCTGGCGCATCTTCTTCCGCTTCGTGGGCGTGGCGCTGTTCGCGCTGGTCTTCTTCGCGATCTTCGACTTCAAGGGCGACGGCAGCATCACCGCCACGTCCGGCCGCCACACGGCGATGGTGTCGCTGGACGGCGAGATCGCCGCCGGCACGCCGGCCAGCGCCGAATCGATCAACGCCGCGCTGCAGGCGGCGTTCGCCGACACCAATGCCGCCGGCATCATCCTCAAGATCAACTCGCCGGGCGGCTCGCCGGTGCAGGCCGGCATGATCAACGACGAGATCCACCGCCTGCGCACGCTCTACCCGAACAAGCCGTTCTACGTGGTGGTGGAGGAGATCTGCGCCTCGGGCGGCTATTACGTGGCCGCGGCGGCGGACAAGATCTACGTGGACAAGGCGAGCATCGTCGGCTCCATCGGCGTGCTGATGGACGGCTTCGGCTTCACCGGTCTGATGGACAAGCTCGGCGTGGAGCGCCGGCTCTACACCTCCGGCGCCAACAAGGGCATGCTCGACCCGTTCTCGCCGCAGGTGCCGCGGCAGAAGCAGTACGCCGAGACCATGCTCAAGCAGATCCACCAGCAGTTCATCGACGTGGTCAAGGAAGGCCGCGGCGACCGCCTCAAGGACGACCCGGACCTGTTCTCCGGCCTGTTCTGGTCCGGCGAGCGCAGCATCGAGCTGGGCCTGGCCGACGGCCTGGGCAACGCGGACTACGTGGCGCGCGACCTGTTCAAGGCCGAGGACATCGTCGACTACACGGTCAAGGAAAACATCGCCGAGCGCGTGGCCAAGCGCTTCGGCGCGGCGATGGGCACCGCGGCGATGAAGACCATGCTGTTCGGCACGCGCCTGCAGGCGATTCACTGAGCGGGCGAGGGCGCAAGGAACGGAAACGGGGCGGCGACGCCCCGTTTTTTCGTTTGCGGGCTGCCCGGATGCCGGTCAGCCCGCCAGCAGCGAGAAGATGGCCGGGCGCTTGTGCAGCGCCAGCCGTTCGGGGCGCCACTCGGCGATCGGCAGCGTGACGATGGTCTCGCCCGGCAGCGTCAGGTCCACCGCGATCGACAGCATGGTGGTGCCCGCGCAGTGCTGGCGCAGCGCTTCGAGCAACTGGCCGTTGCGGTAGGGCGTCTCGATCCAGACCTGGGTCTGGTGCGCCTTGCGCGAGAGCTGTTCCAGCTCGCGCAGGCGCTGGGCGCGCTCGCCCGCGTCGACCGGCAGGTAGCCGTTGAAGGCAAAGCTCTGGCCGTTCAGGCCGGAGCCCATCACCGCCAGCAGGATCGAGCTGGGCCCCACCAGCGGGCGCACGCGCACGCCCCTGGCATGCGCCAGGCGCACCAGGTTGGCGCCGGGGTCGGCCACCGCCGGCACGCCGGCCTCGGACAGCAGGCCGCCGTCGCGGCCCGCGCGGATCGGGGCGAGCAGGGCGGCGAGCGCGTCGTCGCGCGTGTTGACGTTGAGCTCGCGGATCTCGATCTGCTGGACCGGCCTGGCCAGCGGGCAGGTCTCGCCGAGCTTTTTCAGGAAGGCCCGCGCGGTCTTGGCGTTTTCCGCCACGAGGTAGTCGAGCCGGGCCGCGATCTGCTGCACGCCGGCCGGGATCACGTCCGGCAGCGGGTCGCTCTCGTCGCGCTTGCCCAGCGTGTTGGGGATCAGGTAGAGGATGCCGCTCATGCTTGGTTTCCGTCGTTGTCTTGGTTGGCGCGCTCAGTGCTGGAAGAGCGGGTAGCCGGCGTGGCGCAGCATGGTGGTCAGTGCGATCAGCGGCAGGCCCACCAGCGCGGTGGGGTCGTCGGATTCCATGTGCGACAGCAGCGCGATGCCGAGCCCCTCCGACTTGGCGCTGCCGGCCACGTCATACGGGCGCTCGAGGCGCAGGTAGGCTTCCAGTTCGTCGTCGGGCAGCTCGCGGAAGGTGGCGCGCGTCTGCACGTCGGCCAGCTGCGCTTCGCCGGTGCGGCCGTCGAGCAGGCACAGCGCGGAATGGAAAGTGACGGTGCGCCCGCGCATCAGCCGCAGTTGCGCCAGCGCCTTCTCGTGCGAGCCGGGCTTGCCGATCTGCGCGCCGTCGAGCGTGGCGACCTGATCGGAGCCGATCACCAGCGCGCCCGGATGGCGCCCGGCGATCTCCTGCGCCTTGGCGCGCGACAGCCGCAGCGCGGTGGCCTCGGGGCTTTCGCCGGCGAGCGGGGTCTCGTCGATGTCCGGCACCGCCACCGCGAAGGGAATGCGCAGGCGCTCCAGCAGCGCGCGGCGGTAGGGCGAGCTGGAGCCGAGGATCAGGGCGGGGCGGGAAGGTTGCGACATAAGTAATTGAGTGGAAAGGGAAAGCGGCGTATTGCCGTCTTCCAAATTTTTGACCGCGGACGAAAAATCGACGTATAATCGTGTGTTTAGCCGAGCAAGTCCGGCGCATCGCTGTGCGTATCCGTGTATACCGCCTGCGGTTTGCGGCTCCGGGGCCATGTTCCGCGCCGCCAATGCGCCTGCGCCCCAGTGCGCCGGAAGCGGCCGGCGGCGCCGGCGAGGCACGACGAACGGCACGACAAGACATGACCCAGCCGACCCAGCCGATTGACCCGCGTGCGCTCGATCTCTTCGCGTTCTGCCGCGCTGGCGGCGAGGCCGCCGGCGAAGTCGCGGCACGCGATTTGCCGCGCATCATAGCCGAGACCGCGGCGCAAGCGCCAGCATCGGCGGCGGATGAAGTGTTCGCCTATGCGCTTTCCGGCTTTGTCGAGGAAGAAGAGGGCGAACCCGGCGCGCCGGCCACGCAGCGCCTGTTCGTCGACCTGACCGTGGACGGCCGCGTGTGGCTCGATTGCCAGCGCTGCCTGCGGGTGTTTGCGCAGGACATCGCCACCGACATGTGTTTCGAAGTGGTGGCCAGCGAGGAAGAGGCTGATGCGGCATCGATGGACGACGACGAAGTCGACGTGATCGTCGGCGCCCGGCGCTTCGACCTGCTGACGCTGATTGAAGATGAAGTGCTGCTGGCCCTGCCGGTGGCACCCAAGCACGACGTCTGCCCCGAGGTGCACGAAAGCCTCGTCACCGGGGCGGACGGTCTGGCGGAACCCGAACCCGAGGAACCGCCGGAAGAAGAAAAACGGCCTTCGCCCTTTGCGGCGCTGGCCGGCCTGAAGACGAAGCACTGACGCCGGTCCGCCGGTATTCAGGCAGCGTCCGCAAGGCACCAGGATCAGCATCCGGCCGGGCCCGGCTACGCCTCGTGCGGGATGCGTGTGTTACCATTGAAAAATTCTCGAAGGAGTCATCATGGCAGTTCAACAGAACAAGAAGTCGCCGTCCAAGCGCGGCATGCACCGTTCGCACGATCATCTGTCGGCCGCGCCGCTGGCGGTGGAACCGACCACGGGCGAAACCCACCTGCGTCACCACGTGAGCCCGAACGGCTACTATCGTGGCCGCAAGGTCATCAAGACCAAGAACGACTGACAGATCGTTCGGCGTGACTTTGCGTCTCGTACGCGCACGTTGGTAGGTCGAAAACAAAAAAGCGGCAAAATCGTTGCCGCTTTTTTGTTGCGCGCTCGCAGCGCACCGCAGTGCAGGCTTCCGGCCTTCAAGTCATGCCGATAGGCGCTTGTGCACCAGGAAACAATGACGATCAAACTAGCTATCGACTGCATGGGTGGCGATCACGGCGTTGACGTGACGATCCCGGCAGCGATCAGTTTTCTCTCCAGCCACAGCGACGCCGAGGTGGTGCTGGTGGGCCTGCGCGACAGCATCGAGGCGCAGCTCGCCAAGCTGCAAGCGCTCGATCATCCGCGCGTGCGCGTCGTGGCCGCGACCGAAGTCATTACGATGGACGACCCGGTCGAGGTGGCGCTGCGCAGGAAGAAGGATTCCTCGATGCGCGTGGCCGTGACCCAGGTCAAGGAGGGTCTGGCCGACGCCTGCATCTCGGCGGGCAACACCGGCGCGCTGATGGCGGTGTCGCGCTACGTGCTCAAGACGCTCGAAGGCATCGAGCGCCCGGCGATCGCCACTTCCATTCCCAACGAGCAGGGCTGGGGCACCACGGTGCTCGACCTCGGCGCCAACGCCGACTGCGGGCCCGAGCACCTGCTGCAGTTCGCGCGCATGGCCGAGGCGATGGTCGCGGTGGTGGACCACAAGGAACGCCCCAGCGTCGGCCTGCTCAACATCGGCGAGGAAGTGATCAAGGGCAACGACGTGGTCAAGCGCGCCGGCGAGCTGCTGCGCGCTTCCGAGCTCAATTTCTACGGCAACGTGGAAGGCAACGACATCTTCAAGGGCACCACCGACATCGTGGTGTGCGACGGTTTCGTCGGCAACGTCGCGCTCAAGAGCAGCGAAGGCCTGGCCAAGATGATCGGCAACATGATCAAGGAAGAATTCACGCGCTCGTGGTTCACCCGGCTGCTGGCGGGCCTGGCCATGCCGGTGCTCAAGCGCCTGTCCCGGCGGCTCGACCCCGCGCGCTACAACGGCGCATCGCTGCTGGGCCTGCGCGGGCTGGTGATCAAGAGCCACGGCTCGGCCGACGCGCACGCTTTTGAGTGGGCCATCAAACGCGGGTATGATGCGGCCAGTAATGGTGTGATCGCTCGCACCATTCAGGCTTTCGCCAACAAGTCAGGTAACAGCACTCCGGCTTCCGGCCCGCAGTCAGGTGCCCAGGATCCTAGTCCAAGCCCGTACGCCGCCTGAGGTTCTGATGCAGATGCCGCGGGCGACGACCCGTGGCCACACGATCGATCCGACACTACATGACAAGCTACGCAAAAATCATCGGGACCGGGAGCTATCTGCCTCCGCGGCGTGTCACCAATCAAGAACTCGCGGCGCAACTGGCTGAGAAGGGCATCGAGACCAGCGACGAATGGATCTTCTCGCGCAGCGGCATCTCGGCGCGCCACTGGGCCGAGCCGGACGTCACCAGCAGCGACCTGGCCGTCAAGGCCGCCGAGCGCGCGCTGGAAGCCGCCGGCATCGACCGCCAGAGCATCGACCTGATCATCGTGGCGACGTCCACGCCGGATTTCGTGTTCCCGAGCGCCGCCTGCCTGGTGCAGCAGAAGCTCGGCATCACCAACGGCTGCGCCGCGTTCGACATGCAGGCCGTGTGCTCGGGGTTCGTCTACGCGCTGTCCACGGCCGAGAAATTCATCCGCAGCGGCTCGCACCGCAACGCGCTGGTGATCGGCGCGGAAGTGTTCTCGCGCATTCTCGACTTCAATGACCGCACCACCTGCGTGCTGTTCGGCGACGGCGCCGGCGCGGTGGTCCTGTCGGCGTCCGAGGAACCCGGCATCCTGTCCGCGGCGATGCATGCCGACGGCAGCCACGTCGACATCCTGTGCGTGCCGGGCAACGTGTCGGGCGGCAGCATCACCGGCAATGCGTTCCTGCACATGGACGGCCAGGCGGTGTTCAAGCTCGCGGTCACGGTGCTCGACAAGGTTGCCCGCGAGGCGCTCGCCGGCGCGCAGTTCCCGGCCGAGAAGATCGACTGGCTGGTGCCGCACCAGGCCAACATCCGCATCATGCAGAGCACCGGCAGGAAGCTCGGCCTGCCGCCCGAGCGCATGGTGGCGACCGTGCACGAGCACGGCAACACCTCGGCCGCCTCGATCCCGCTGGCGCTGGACGTGGCGGTGCGCGACGGCCGCATCCGCCCGGGCCATCACGTGCTGATGGAAGGCGTGGGCGGCGGCTTCACCTGGGGCGCGGTGCTGGCGCGCATGTGACATCCGGCGGCGCCGCGGCGCCGCCACGCCGCTGCGTTTTTCGCGGTGTTCCTCTTTAAGATTCGATTGCGATGAAATTTTCCTTTGTATTCCCCGGCCAGGGCTCGCAGGCGGTCGGCATGCTCAATGCGTTCGCCGACAACGCCGTCGTGCGCGCCACGCTGGAAGAAGCCTCGGCCGCGCTCGGGCAGGACCTGGGCCGCCTGATCGCCGAAGGCCCGGCCGAGGAACTGAACCTCACCACCAATACCCAGCCGGTCATGCTGACCGCGGCCGTGGCGATCTACCGCGCGTGGATCGACGCGGGCGGCGCGGCGCCGGCGCTGGTGGCCGGCCACAGCCTCGGCGAGTATTCCGCGCTGGTGGCCGCCGGCGTGATCCCGTTCGCCGAGGCGGTGCCGCTGGTGCGCTTCCGCGCGCAGGCGATGCAGGAAGCCGTGCCGGTGGGCGAGGGCGGCATGGCCGCCATCCTCGGCCTGTCCGACGACGACGTGCGCGCCGCCTGCGCCGAGGCTTCGGCCGCGGGCGTCGGCGTGGTGGAAGCGGTGAATTTCAACGCGCCGTCGCAGGTGGTGATCGCCGGCAACAAGGCGGCCGTGGAGAAGGCCTGCGAACTGGCCAAGGCGCGCGGCGCCAAGCGCGCGCTGCCGCTGCCGGTGTCGGCGCCGTTCCACTCGTCGCTGCTCAAGCCGGCGTCGGACCGCCTGCGCGAGCGCATGGCCGGCATGGCCTTCGGCGCGCCCGCCATTCCCCTGGTCAACAACGTGGACGTGGCCATCGTCAGCGACCCGCAGGCGATCAAGGACGCGCTGGTGCGCCAGGCCGCGGCGCCGGTGCGCTGGGTCGAGTGCGTGCAGAAGATGGCCGCCGAGGGCGTCACCCACGTGATCGAGTGCGGCCCCGGCAAGGTGCTGGCGGGCATGACCAAGCGCATCGACGGCAACCTGACCGGCGGCGCGATCTTCGATCCGGCCTCGCTGCAGGACACGCTGGCGCTGCTCAAGTAAGGCAAGAAAGGACCAACGCTATGACGAAAACTCTGGAAAACCAGGTCGCGCTGGTAACGGGCGCCTCGCGCGGCATCGGCCGCGCCATCGCGCTCGAGCTGGCTGCCCAGGGCGCCACCGTGATCGGCACCGCCACCAGCGAGGCGGGTGCGGCCGCCATCGGCGAATACCTGGCCGCGGCCGGCGGCACGGGCCGCGGCGCGGTGCTCAACGTCAACGACGCCGCGGCATCCGAGGCGCTGATCGACGGACTGGTCAAGGCGCACGGCGGCCTCGGCATCCTCGTCAACAACGCGGGCATCACGCAGGACCAGCTCGCCATGCGCATGAAGGACGAGGACTGGAGCGCGGTGATCGAGACCAACCTGACCGCGGTGTTCCGCCTGTCGCGCGCGGTGCTGCGCCCGATGATGAAGGCGCGCGGCGGCCGTATCATCAATATCACCTCGGTGGTCGGCTCGACCGGCAACCCGGGCCAGATGAACTACGCCGCCGCCAAGGCCGGCGTGGAAGGCATGAGCCGCGCGCTGGCGCGCGAGATCGGCAGCCGCAACGTGACCGTGAACTGCGTGGCGCCGGGCTTCATCGACACCGACATGACCAAGGTCCTGTCGGATGAGCAGCACGCGGCACTGAAGACCCAGATCCCGCTGGGCCGCCTCGGCCAGCCGGAAGACATCGCGCATGCGGTGGCTTTCCTGGCCGGCCCCCAGGCAGCCTACATTACCGGTACGACGCTCCATGTGAATGGTGGCATGTACATGAATTGATCACGTTTCACGGCGGACGGTTTCGAGGGAGAAGCCGGTAGATGCCGTGTGAAGTGGTTGTTTTTTGAACTGAACGGGCGCGGTTCTTGCAATGGAAGGCGGGTGGGATTTTTATGGTCCAAACCTGCTAAAATGCGCCCACTTTTTGTCGAACTTCCCTGGAGGGTTACATGGACAATATCGAACAACGCGTCAAGAAAATCGTGGCAGAGCAACTCGGCGTGGCCGAGGCTGACATCAAGAACGAATCCTCGTTCGTGAACGATCTCGGTGCGGATTCGCTGGACACGGTTGAGCTCGTGATGGCGTTGGAAGATGAATTCGGCATGGAAATTCCCGATGAGGAAGCCGAAAAGATCACGACCGTGCAACAGGCCATCGATTACGCCACCGCACACGTCAAGGCCTGAGCCTGTCGTATCTGGATTCCGAGCCACAGAAAACAGGCGGACCGGCCGCAGGGTCGTCCGCGCTGTTTTCTGTGGCTTTCGTCTGTTCGAAGAAGCACAATCGGATATGCCGCGCCGTGACCGGCGTGGCCTGGCGCAAGGCTGTCATGGCCGGCGCCGGTCGTCGTTCCGGTTCTGCTTCACGTACCCGTAGGAAATCATAGTGAGCCGTCGTCGCGTCGTCGTCACTGGGCTTGGCCTTGTGTCTCCGGTCGGAAACACGGTTGCCGAGGGCTGGGCCAATCTGGTTGCTGGTCAGTCTGGCATCGCCACCATCACCAAATTCGATCATTCCGCGCTAGCCGTGCACTTCGCCGGCGAAGTGAAGGGTTTCAAGGCCGAGGACTACATCCCCGCCAAGGAAGCCCGCCATATGGATACGTTCATCCACTATGGCATCGCAGCGGGGACGCAGGCGCTGAAGGACAGCGGCTACGTGGTGTCCGAAGCCAATGCCGACCGCGTCGGCGTGCTGGTCGGCTCGGGCATCGGCGGCCTGCCGATGATCGAGGATACCCACGCCGAGCTGACCAACCGCGGTCCGCGCCGGATCTCGCCGTTCTTCGTGCCGGGTTCGATCATCAACATGATCTCGGGCCACCTGTCCATCTATCACGGACTCAAGGGCCCGAACCTGGCCGTGGTGACGGCCTGCACCACCGGCCTGCACAGCATCGGCCTGGCGGCCCGCCTGATCCAGGCCGGCGATGCCGATGCCATGCTCGCGGGCGGCGCCGAATCGACCGTGTCGCCGCTGGGCATCGGCGGTTTCGCCGCCGCGCGCGCGCTGTCGACCCGCAACGACGATCCCGCCGCCGCCTCCCGTCCGTGGGACAAGGACCGCGACGGTTTCGTGCTGGGCGAAGGCGCCGGCGTGATGATGATCGAGGAGTACGAGTCGGCCAAGGCGCGCGGCGCCAGGATCTACGCGGAACTGATCGGCTTCGGCATGAGCGGGGACGCCTACCACATGACCGCGCCCAACATGGACGGCCCGCGCCGCTGCATGGTCAACGCGCTCAAGGACGCCCGCATCAACGCGGACGAGGTGGGCTACCTGAACGCGCACGGCACGTCGACCCCGCTGGGCGACAAGAACGAAAGCGAAGCCATCAAGCTGGCTTTCGGCGACCACGCCTACAAGATGGCCGTGAATTCGACCAAGTCGATGACCGGCCACCTGCTGGGCGGCGCCGGCGGCCTCGAATCCGTCTTCACCGTGCTGGCGCTGCACCACCAGGTCTCGCCGCCGACCATCAACATCTTCAGCCAGGATCCCGAATGCGACCTGGACTACGTGGCCAACACGGCACGCGACCTGAAGATCGACGTCGCGGTGAAGAACAACTTCGGTTTCGGCGGCACCAACGGCACGCTTGTCTTCCGCCGCGTCTGAACCCGGCAGCCGCCGGGTGACGCTCCTCCGGACTTCGCTCGGGACCCATCGCCTGCGGTGGGTCTTGGTGCTGTTCCTGGCCGGCGAACTGGCGGCGCTTGCGCTGCTCGCGCGCGAGGCCGCGTGGAGCCTGGCGCGTTCTCCCGAAGGCTGGGGCCTGGCGCAGTGGCTGCCGGCGCTGGCCGCGGCGGCAGCCGGCGGCTGGCTCCTGAGCCACTGGCCCGCGCTCTGGCGGGCCGCCGGCTGCACCTATGCCGGACTGGCGCCGGGGCACGGCGGTGCTGCGGGACGGCCCGCCATCCTGGTCCGCCTGCATACCGGCGCCGATGCGGTGGCGCGGGTCGCCGGCAGCTGGGACCTGGGCGGCCTAGCGCTCGTGCTGGCGCTGGAGCCGGCCAGCGGCACGCCGCCGCGGACATTGATCATCGGCCCGGGAGCCGCGGCTTCCGATTCCCTGCGGGCACTGAGGCGCGCACTCGGCGCGGCGCGGCGCGAACAGGCGCCGGCGCGCGAGGCAGCATGAGCGGCGCCGCGCTGCAACCATTCGTCACAAAATGCGTTGCAACGCACTGACCGTGCGCCGGCTACGTAGGTAAAATACAACGTTTGTCGTGAAGACGATACCAAGAGATACACTGCAGGTGAACCATTCGTGAGCGAACGCGAAGCCGATCAGCTCCTCGTTGAACGCGTCCAGAAGGGCGATAAGCGGGCCTTTGAACTGCTGGTGGCCAAATACCACCGCAAGATCATCAGGCTCATTTCGCGCTTGGTGCGGGATTCGGCGGAAGTGGAGGATGTGGCACAGGACGCCTTCATCAAGGCGTATCGTGCCTTGCCGCAATTCCGCGGTGAGTCGGCGTTCTACACCTGGTTGTACCGGATTGCGGTGAACACGGCAAAGAACTACCTGGCAACCCAGGGGCGCAGGCCGGAAGCCACCAGCGACATCGATGCCGAAGAGGCTGAAACTTTTGCGGATGGCGAGCAACTAAGAGATATCAATACGCCGGAGTCGATGCTCCATACCCGACAGGTGGCCGAAACGGTCAACCGGGCGATGGAAGCCCTGCCGGAAGAACTGCGCACGGCAATCACGCTTCGCGAAATCGAGGGCCTCAGCTATGAGGAGATTTCCGAGGCGATGGGGTGTCCGATCGGAACGGTCCGATCACGCATCTTCCGGGCGCGCGAGGCGATCGCCGAGAAATTGCGTCCGCTGCTGGGAACGGCAGAGGGCAAGCGATGGTAAGCGGTAAATCGGCGGCAAGTCAGTGGTAAACGGTAAGTAGCAAGACGGCGGTAAGTGGTAAGAAAATGTCGTGCGGCCAGCGTTGCAGCCTATTCCTGCATCGATAAACGACAAAAGCAGTCAGACGGGATTGTCGGTGTTCAATGGTTTTTCTAGGGGTGGGAAATGGGTCAGGCTCATAAGCAGTCGGTTCATGTAGTGGAAGCAGCGGAGCAGATCTCCGCGCTGATGGATGGCGAGCTGGCGCCGCACGAAGTCAACGCCGTACTGGATCTCGCCAAGGGCGAGGACGGCATGGCAAGCTGGACCACGTTCCAGCTGATCGGCGATGCCCTGCGTTCGGAAGAACTGACGCATGCCGGCTCGACCGACGATTTCCTCTCCCGCTTTTCCGCGCGTCTCGACAGCGAACCGCACGTGCTGGTGCCCGCCGTGGCCCAGCAGGCGGCGGCGCATCGCATGCTGTTCAAGCCTTCGTGGGTGCGCCGGGTGATGCCGGGCACGGCCATCGCCGCCGCCGTGGCGGCCGTGAGCTGGGTCGTGGTGCCGCAGATGCGCGGCACCGGCGACGTGGGCGCGCCCGATGCCGTGGTGGCGCGTGCCGAGCAGCCCGCCGTGCCCAAGGCCGGTGGCATCGTGACCGTTTCCGCCGACAGCGCGCAGATGATCCGCGATCCGCGCCTTGACGAATACCTGCGTGCCCACCGGGTGTCGGTGGCCACCGACGCGGTCGTCCCGACCATGCGCACCGTTGTCAACAGTGCAAACTTTTCTCAGGACAATTCGCAGGAATAATGCCGGACATGCATAAAGGATGGTCGCCCGCCAACGTAGCGGGCGCACGCAGAATAAGGGCCCTTCGCAGGTCCTTTTTTCTGGCCTTGTGTCTGACTGCGGCTGCGGCAGGCGCGCAGCCGGCGGACAATACCCTGGCCCGGCGGGATGCGACGGCCTGGCTCAACAAGATCCACCGCGCGGCCCAGCGCGAGAATTATGTCGGCACGCTGATCTATCAGCGTGGCAGCGTGATGCATGCCTCGCGCATCCAGCACTACAGCGACCTGGTCAACAACGAATACGAACGGCTGGAAACGCTGGACGGCAAGCCGCGCGAAGTGCTGCGCCAGAACGACGTCGTGCACAGCCTGATCCCCGAGGCCAAGCTGGTGGTGGTGGAAAAGCAGGAAGCGAAGGACCGCTTCCCGGCCCTGCTGGCGACCAACAAAAGCGATGTCCTCGACATCTACGAGATGCGCAAGCTGCCCGGCGAGCGCGTCGCCGGGGTCGAATGCGAAGTGTTCTCGCTCGATCCGCACGATGCCGCGCGTTATGCCGTGCGGCTGTGGGCCGAGAAGAACTCCGGGCTGCTGATGCGCGCCCAGACCGTGGGCGAGGGCGGCAAGGTGCTCGAGCAGGTCGCGTTCTCGCAGGTCGAGATCGGCGTGCCCTCGGAAAAGCAGCGCATTCTCACCGCCATCAAGAACGCCAGTTCCTGGAATCACTACGAAGTCACCAACCAGCCGGCCAACATCGCCGACGAGGGCTGGAGCATCGGGATTCCGGTCAAGGGCTTCATGAAGATCCGCGAGGTCCGCCGCCCGCTCGGCGAACTGCGCTCGCCGCAGGCCAACCCGCGCGGGCAGGTCTTCGAGGTGCTCCAGATCGTCTACAGCGACGGGCTGACCGGGCTGTCGGTGTTCATCGAGCCGGTTTCCGAGCAGCGCGTGCGCCGCGAAGGCGTCGCCTCGCTGGGCGCCACCCAGGTGGTGGTGCGGCGCGTCGCCGATTTCTGGATCACCGTGGTGGGCGAAGTGCCGCCCGCCACCGTCCGCCAGTTCGCCTCGGCGGTAGAATACAAGCCACCGCCGAAGGCGCACTGAGCTGGCCCGCGCTCCGGGCCGCCGGTGGCGCCGCGGCTCCCCGCCGCGGGCGCGCCGCGCTACGGCCCCTCCGAAGCCCCGTTTCCTTCCTTTTTGCCGATTTCCGGGAGTCGATGATGTCACCAAGATCTCCAGCCTTGGCTCGGACCGTGCTCATGGCTGCCATTCTCGCGTTTGCGCCGCTGGTCGCAGAAGTGAGCCATGCGCAGGCCGCCGCGCAGTCCTACGGGCTGCCCGATTTCACCGATCTGGTCGACAAGACCGGGCCGGCCGTCGTCAATATCCGCACCACCGAGCGGGTGCGCGCGCGCGGCAACGGCAGCCCCGACGACGATGAAATGGCCGAGTTCTTCCGCCGCTTCTTCGGCGTGCCGATGCCCGGCGCGCCGGGCACGCCCATGCCGCCGGGCGCGCCGCGCCGCGGCCAGCCGCCGCAGGGCGAGGAGCAGAGCCGCGGGGTCGGGTCCGGTTTCGTCATCAGCCAGGACGGCTATGTGATGACCAACGCGCATGTGGTGGCCGACGCGGATACCATCTACGTCACGCTGCCCGACAAGCGCGAATTCAAGGCCAGGCTGATCGGCTCGGACAAGCGCACCGACGTGGCGCTGCTCAAGGTCGACGCCACCGGCCTGCCCAAGCTCACGCTCGGCGACTCCGACAAGGTGCGCGCGGGCGAATGGGTGCTGGCGATCGGCTCGCCGTTCGGCCTCGACAACAGCGTGACCGCCGGCATCGTCTCCGCCAAGGGACGCGACACCGGCGACTACCTGCCGTTCATCCAGACCGACGTGGCCGTCAACCCCGGCAACTCGGGCGGCCCGCTGATCAACCTGCGCGGCGAAGTGATCGGCATCAATTCGCAGATCTACAGCCGCAGCGGCGGCTACATGGGCATTTCCTTCGCGATTCCCATCGACGAGGCGATGCGCGTGACCGAGCAGCTCAAGGCGAACGGCAAGGTCACGCGCGGACGCATCGCCGTGGCCATCGGCGACGTGACCAAGGAAGTCGCCGACTCGCTCGGCCTGGGCCGCGCGCGCGGCGCGCTGGTGGGCAGCGTGGAGCCGGGCGGGCCCGCCGAGAAGGCCGGCATCGAGGCCGGCGACATCATCCTGAAGTTCAACGGCCGCGACATCGAGAAGGCTTCGGACCTGCCGCGCATGGTCGGCGACATCAAGCCGGGCACGCGCGTGCCGCTGCAGTTGTGGCGCAAGGGCGCGACGCGCGACGTCAACATCACCGTGGCCGAGCTGGATGCCGACACCAAGGTCAAGGCGCGCAACGGCAATGCGCCGCGCGACGACGGCGCCGCGCAGGCGGCCAAGCCCAACGCGCTGGGGCTGATCGTCAACGAGATCCCGGACGCCAAGCTCAAGGAGCTGAAGATCAAGTCCGGGGTGGAAGTCGAGCAGGCCGACGGCCCGGCCCAGCGCGCCGGCATCCGCCCGGGCGACATCATCCTGCGCCTGGGCGACAGCGACGTGACCAGCCCGCGCCAGTTCAACGAACTGGTCAAGGGCCTGGACAAGGGCAAGATCGCCGCGGTGTTCGTCAGGCGCGGCGACGCCACCCAGGTGCTGACGCTGCGGCCGGGCACGGTTTCCTCGCGCTAGCCCGTTCCCATGACCGCGCTCACGCTGTATGGCAGGACCTACTGCCATCTGTGCGAGGACATGAAGATCGCGCTGGAGCCGCTCCGGCGCGATTTTTCCTTTGTCCTGCACGAGGTGGACGTCGATGCCGACGCCGCCACCGAGGCCCGCTTCGGCGAGCTGGTGCCGGTGCTGATGACCGGCACGCCCGCGGGTGCCGGCGACGAGCTGTGCCACTATTTCCTCGACGTCCCGCGGGTGCGGGCGTGGCTGGCGGCGCAAGCCATCTCGCCATACGGAAGTCCTTGAAAGTACGGTAAAATCGCGCTTTGGCGCAAAATCCGCGCCACCAACCTTGCGGCCCGGAACGGCGCGTGCCCGGCAGGGTGCCGGTTCCAGGCCGTTCATAGCCGCTGCGCCGTCCGGCGTGCCCTGGCGGGCACCTCCAGGCGAGAAAAGGCGCACCCCTGAACATCCGATGGACCATATCCGCAACTTCTCGATCATCGCCCACATCGACCACGGCAAATCGACCCTGGCCGACCGCATCATCCAACTGTGCGGAGGCCTGTCCGATCGCGAGATGGAGGCGCAGGTGCTCGACTCGATGGACATCGAGAAGGAGCGCGGCATCACCATCAAGGCCCAGACCGCGGCGCTGAACTACAAGGCGCGCGACGGCCAGATCTACAACCTGAACCTGATCGACACCCCGGGGCACGTCGACTTCAGCTACGAAGTGAGCCGCTCGCTGTCCGCCTGCGAAGGCGCGCTGCTGGTGGTGGACGCCTCGCAGGGCGTGGAAGCGCAGACCGTCGCCAACTGCTACACCGCGATCGAGCTCGGCGTGGAAGTGGTGCCGGTGCTCAACAAGATCGATCTGCCGCAGGCCGACCCGGAAAACGCCATCCGCGAGATCGAGGAAGTGATCGGCATCGACGCGCAGGACGCCACGCCGTGCTCGGCCAAGACCGGCGTCGGCGTGCAGGACGTGATCGAGGCCATGATCGCGCGCGTGCCCGCGCCCAAGGGCGACGCGGCCGCGCCGCTGCAGGCGCTGATCATCGACTCGTGGTTCGACAACTACGTCGGCGTGGTGATGCTGGTGCGCGTGGTCAACGGCACGCTGCGCCCCAAGGACAAGGTGCTGCTGATGGCCACCGGCTCGCAGCACCTGGTCGAGCAGGTCGGCGTGTTCTCGCCCAAGTCGCTGCAGCGCGAGGCGCTGACGGCCGGGCAGGTGGGCTTCGTCATCGCCGGCATCAAGGAACTGAAGGCCGCCAAGGTGGGCGACACCATCACCAACATGGCGCGCAAGGCCGCCGCGCCGCTGCCGGGCTTCAAGGAAGTCAAGCCGCAGGTGTTCGCCGGCCTGTATCCGGTCGAGGCCAACCAGTACGAAGCGCTGCGCGAATCGCTCGAGAAGCTCAAGCTCAACGACGCCTCGCTGCAGTACGAGCCCGAAGTGTCGCAGGCGCTCGGCTTCGGCTTCCGCTGCGGCTTCCTCGGCCTGCTGCACATGGAGATCGTGCAGGAGCGCCTGGAGCGCGAATTCGACATGGACCTGATCACCACCGCGCCGACGGTGGTGTACCAGGTCAAGATGCGCGACGGCACCATGCTGACCGTGGAGAACCCGGCCAAGATGCCGGACCCGAGCCGCATCGAGGACATCCTCGAGCCGATCGTCACGGTCAACCTGTACATGCCGCAGGACTACGTCGGCTCGGTGATCACGCTATGCACGCAGAAGCGCGGCACGCAGATCAACATGAGCTACCACGGCAAGCAGGTGCAGCTCACGTACGAGATCCCGATGGCGGAAATCGTCATGGACTTCTTCGACCGGCTCAAGTCGGTGTCGCGCGGCTACGCCTCGATGGACTACGAGTTCAAGGAGTACCGCGCCGCCGACGTGGTCAAGGTCGACATCCTGATCAACGGCGACAAGGTCGACGCGCTGTCGGTGATCGTGCACCGGAGCAACTCGCAGTATCGCGGCCGCGAGGTGGTGTCCAAGATGCGCGAGATCATCCCGCGCCAGATGTACGACGTGGCCATCCAGGCCACCATCGGCGCGAACATCATCGCGCGCGAGAACGTCAAGGCGCTGCGCAAGAACGTGCTGGCCAAGTGCTACGGCGGCGACATCTCGCGCAAGAAGAAGCTGCTCGAGAAGCAGAAGGCGGGCAAGAAGCGCATGAAGCAGGTGGGCACGGTGGAAATTCCGCAGGAAGCCTTCCTGGCGATCCTGCAGGTGAGCGACAAGTAAGGCGGGCAGGGTAGCAAGGCAACAAGGCAACCGGGCCGGGCTTGCGCCTGGCCGCGGGCGAAGCGGACTCTAACAAAACATCACCACGATCTAGCCGTCATGAATTTTGCACTGATCCTTTTTGTGCTGGTGGTCATCACGGGCATTGCCTGGGTGGCCGACAAGCTGGTGTTCGAAAAGCAGCGGCGCTTGTCCGCGCAGGCCGCGCTCGCCGAGTTCGATGCGCGCAGGGCCGACCTCCAGGGCCGCTACGGCACCGGCGAGATCGACACCTCGCGCAGCCGCCTGGCCGAGGAAAAGCTGCGCCAGCCCTGGTGGCTGGAATACTCGGCGAGCTTCTTCCCGGTGATCCTGGCGGTGTTCGTGCTGCGCTCGTTCGTGGTCGAGCCGTTCAAGATCCCGTCCGGCTCGATGATCCCGACGCTGCTGATCGGCGATTTCATCCTGGTCAACAAGTTCGACTACGGCATCCGCCTGCCGGTGGTGAACCAGAAGATCATCCCGGTGGGCGAGCCGCAGCGCGGCGACGTGATGGTGTTCCGCTACCCGAAGGACCAGTCGCTCGACTACATCAAGCGCGTGATCGGCGTGCCGGGCGACGTGGTGAGCTACCAGGACAAGCGCCTGACCATCAACGGCAAGCCGGCGCAATACGCGCTGCTGCCCGACTACCTCGACGAAGAGCGCCTGTCGTACTCCAAGCATTTCGACGAGACGCTGCCGGCCGGCCCGGTCCACGGCATCCTCAACGACGCCGACCGGCCGGCCTTCATCGCCGGCGCCGACCCGGATTTTCCGTTCCACGAGAACTGCACTTACAATCAGCAAGGGCTGATCTGCAAGGTGCCGCCAGGTCACTATTTCGTGATGGGCGACAACCGCGACAACAGCCTGGATTCACGTTACTGGGGTTTCGTCCCCGATCAGAACATCGTCGGCAAGGCGTTCCTGATCTGGATGAACCTCGGCAACATCGGACGCGTGGGATCGTTCAAGTAGCATCCCCGCGGCGCGAATAACCACTCCGGTCAAGCGAGGGAAAGCGCATTATGGGTCAATCGGAACGAATTGGCGGTGCCGTCGGGGGACGGCGGCAGCGCCTGGCGAGGCACAGCGGGCAGCGCGGATTTTCGCTGGGCAGCCTGCTGGTGGTCATCCTGGTGGTGGTGGGCGTGGTCATTCCCGCGATCCGGGCGATACCGAGCCTGCTGGAATATTTTTCGGTCAAGCGCGCGGTCAGCTACGCCAAGCAGCAGGCGAGCAACCGGCGCGAAGTGGCCGACTATTTCAACAAGCAGGCGCAGATCGACCGCATCACGGCCGTGCGCAGCGACGATCTGGATATCCACGAGGATGACAACGGCACCATCCGCTCGGTGGGATTCTCCTACCGCAACGAGGTGCCGCTATACGGCCCGCTGAGCCTTTTGATTACCTACTCGGGAACGCAGTACTGACATGAACCTCGACGCCTTGCAGCAACGCCTCGGCTACCGCTTCAGCAAGCCAGAACTGCTGCAGCAGGCGCTGACGCACCGCAGCCACAGTGCCTTGCATAACGAACGCCTGGAATTCCTTGGCGATTCGGTGCTCAACTGCGCCGTGGCCGACATGCTGTACGGCATGTTCAGCAAGCTTGACGAAGGCGACCTGTCCCGCGTGCGCGCCAACCTCGTCAAGCAGCAGGCGCTGTACGAGATCGCGCAGATGCTGCAGTTGTCCGAGGCCCTGCGCCTGGGCGAGGGCGAGCTCAAGAGCGGCGGCTTTCGCCGCCCCTCGATCCTGGCCGACGCGCTCGAGGCCATCGTTGGCGCGGTGTTCCTCGACGCCGGCTTCGAGGGCGCGCGCACCCTGATCCGCAAGCTGTACATCCCCATCCTCGAGCAGGTCGATCCGCGCACGCTGGGCAAGGATGCCAAGACGCTGCTGCAGGAGTACCTGCAAGGCCACAAGATAGCGCTGCCGCAATACAACGTGATCGCCACCCACGGCGCGGCGCACAACCAGCAGTTTGAAGTCGAGTGCACCGTGCCTAAACTGGAAGTGCGGGTGTTCGGCACCGGCGCGTCGCGCCGCGCCGCCGAGCAGGCCGCCGCCAAGCTGGCTCTCGACGAGGTGCAGAAGCTCGTGCCCCAGTTGCTCAAGCGCAGCCGGGCCGAGCGTACCGGCAAGACCCGCAAGCAGCCGGTGCCGCCCGATCCCCAGTTGTCTCTCAGGTTGAAGGAATGACCGAATCACTCGATCCGCGGCAAGATGCCGCGGGTACCCCTTTCGCGGCGTTCCGCTGCGGCACCGTGGCCATCGTCGGGCGTCCCAACGTCGGCAAGTCCACGCTGATGAATGCGCTGGTCGGCCAGAAGATCAGCATCACCTCGCGCAAGGCGCAGACCACGCGCCACCGCATCGTCGGCATCCAGACCACCGACGACGCGCAGTACGTGTTCGTCGACACCCCGGGCTTCCAGACGCGCCACGCCAGCGCGCTGAACCGTTCGCTCAACCGCGCCGTCACGTCCACGCTGTCGAGCGTGGATCTGGTGCTGTTCGTGGTCGAGGCTGGCCAGTACGGCCCCGACGACGAGAAGGTGCTGGCGCTGCTGCCGAAAAAGGTGCCGGTGCTGCTGGTCACCAACAAGCTCGACCGCCTCGGCGCGGACCGCGCCGAGGTGATGATGCCGTTCCTGGAAAAGATGGGCCACCAGTTCCAGTTCGCGGAAGTGGTGCCGATGTCGGCCAAGACCCATGACCACATCGCGCGCCTGCTCGGCATCATCCGGCCCTACCTGCCGGAAGGCGAGCCGATGTACGACGCCGATTCCATGACCGACCGCAGCGAGCGCTTCCTCGCCTCGGAGATCATCCGCGAGAAGGTGTTCCGCTGGACCGGCGACGAGCTGCCCTACACCAGCACGGTCATCATCGAGAAGTTCGAGACCGAAGGCCGGCTGCGGCGCATCTTCGCCACCATCCTGGTCGAGCGCGAAGGCCACAAGGCCATGATCATCGGCAACAAGGGCGCCAAGCTCAAGACCATCTCCACCGAAGCCCGCATCGACATGGAAAAGCTGTTCGACGGCAAGGTCTACCTGGAGATGTTCATCAAGGTCAAGAGCGGCTGGGCCGACAACGAAGCCGGACTGCGCGCCTACGGCTATGAATGACAGAGCGGGCGGGCCGGCACTGAAGGCCCGCCGCATCGACCCGGTGGCGGAAGAAGCCGCCGAACTGCTGGACAGCCACGCCGTGCCCGGCATGGAGGTGGCCGAGCAGCGCGCCATGATGGACCGCGCGCTGCGCATCGCGCCGGCGCGCACCGAGTTGCGCGTGGCCAACCAGCCCGGCTTCGTGCTGCATGCCTGGCCCTACCGCGAGACCAGCCTGATCCTCGACGTGTTCACGCGCGACCACGGCCGCGTGGCGATGGTCGCCAAGGGCGCCAAGCGGCCGCATTCCGCGCTGCGCCCGGTGCTGCAGCACTTCCAGCCGATCTCGCTGTCGTGGAGCGGGCGCGGCGAGGTCAAGACGCTCACGCGTGCGGAGTGGGTCGGCGGCCTGCTGCCGCTGGCCAGCGACGCGCTGCTGTCGGGTTTCTACCTCAACGAGCTGCTGCTGCGCTTCTGCCCGCGCGAGGACGCCCACGTGGCGCTGTTCCGCCAGTACATGGAAACGCTGGCGCGGCTCGCGCACGGCGAGCAGGCCGGCCTGGTGCTGCGCAGCTTCGAGCGCGTGCTGCTGCAGGAAACCGGCTTCGCCGTGGCCTTCGACGAATGCGCGAACTCGGGCGAGGCGGTGGAGCCGGAGCACGACTACGTGTACCAGCCGGAGCGCGGCGTGCGCCGCGCGCAGCCGAGCGATCCGTCCTCGTGGCCGGTGGTGTCCGGGCAGACCCTGCTCGACATGTCGCAGGACGACTACCGCCGGCCCCAGACCGTGACGCAAAGCCGTGCGCTGATGCGCTTCCTGCTGCATTATTATCTGCAAGGCGCGCCGCTGAAGACGCGCCAGATCCTGATCGACCTGCACTATCTCTGAGCCTGCCCGCATGATTTTCCACGCGCATCCCGGCGTCATCGACCTTGGCGTCAACATCGACCACGTGGCCACGCTGCGCAATGCGCGCGGCACGGTCTACCCCGATCCCATCCAGGCCGCGCTGCAGGCCGAGCAGGCCGGCGCCGACCTGATCACGCTGCACCTGCGCGAAGACCGCCGCCACATCCGCGACGCCGACGTGCACGCGCTGCGGCCGCTGCTGACCACGCGCATGAACCTGGAATGCGCGCTCACCCAGGAGATGCTCGACATCGCCTGCGCGATCCGCCCGCAGGACGTCTGCCTGGTGCCCGAGCGCCGCGAGGAAGTCACCACCGAAGGCGGGCTGGACGTGGCCGGGCGCTTCGAGCAGGTCAAGGCGGCCTGCCGCCAACTGGCCGATGCCGGCATCCGCGTGTCGCTGTTCATCGATGCGCAGGCCGAGCAGATCGAGGCCGCCGCCGCCTGCGGCGCGCCCGTGGTCGAGCTGCACACGGGCCGCTATGCCGACGCGCACACGCCGGCCGAGCAGGCCACGGAATTCCGGCGCGTCGCCGACGGCGTCAACGCCGGCGTGCGGCTCGGGCTGGTGGTCAACGCCGGGCACGGCCTGCACTACACCAACGTGCAGCCCATCGCCGCGCTGCCCGGCATCAAGGAACTCAACATTGGCCACGCCATCGTCGCGCACGCGGTCTTCGCCGGCTGGCAGAACGCGGTGCGCGAGATGAAGGCCATCATGGTGGCCGCGCGTCTGGGCACCACCTATCCGCGCCCGGACGCCGCAGCGTGATCTACGGCATCGGCACCGACATCATCCAGATCGAGCGCGTGCAGGGCGTGATGGAGCGCACGCGCGGGCGCTTCGCCGAGAAGGTGCTCGGGCCGCAGGAACTGCTGAAGTACCACGCGCGCCGCGCGCGCTCCGAGAAGCGCGGGCTGGCCTTCCTGTCCACGCGCTTCGCCGCCAAGGAAGCCTTCTCCAAGGCCATCGGGCTGGGCATGCGCTGGCCGATGACGTGGCGCGCGATGGAACTGCTGAACCTGCCTTCGGGCGAGCCCTATGCGCTCTGCCACGGCGAGCTCGATGCGTGGCTGCGCCAGCGCGGCGTCACGGTGCGGGTCACGGTCAGCGACGAACACGATTACGCGGTCGCCTTCGCGATCGCCGAGCTTGGCGGCGCCGCTCCCCGCGGCGGCGGCGCGCCGCTCGCTTCCCAGCCTAGTGAAGAACCCAAATGATCAACAAGATTTCCGGCAAGCGCCCGGGTCCCGTGGTGCTCGACGTCAAAGGCAAGCAGCTCGACGCGGAGGACGTCCGGCGCATTTCCCATTCGCTGACCGGCGGCGTGATCCTGTTCGCGCGCAACTTCGAGTCGCGCGTGCAGCTGCAGACGCTCACGCAGGACATCCGCGCGGTGCGCGAGGACGTGCTGATCTGCATCGACCATGAAGGCGGCCGCGTGCAGCGCGCCAGGACCGACGGCTTCACCCACCTGCCGGCGATGGCGCGCCTGGGCGAGCTGTGGGACCGCGACGTGCTGGCCGCGACCAAGGCGGCCATGCAGTGCGGCTACGTGCTCGCGGCCGAGCTGCGCGCCTGCGACATCGACCTGAGCTTCACGCCGGTGCTGGATCTCGACTACGGCCGCAGCGCGGTGATCGGCGACCGCGCCTTCCATGCCGACCCGCGCGTCGTGACCATGCTGGCCAACCACCTGACCCACGGGCTGCTGCTGGCCGGCATGGCGAACTGCGGCAAGCATTTTCCCGGCCACGGCTTCGTCGCCGCCGACTCGCACGTGGCGGTGCCGGTGGACGAGCGCGGCCTCGACGAGATTCTGGCACAGGACGCGCGGCCCTACGAATGGATGGGCATGGCGCTGTCGTCGGTGATGCCGGCGCACGTGATCTACCCGAAGGTGGACCCGAGCCCGGCCGGCTTCTCGCGCTTCTGGCTGCAGGACATCCTGCGCACCCAGCTCGGTTTCGAGGGCGTGATCTTCAGCGACGACCTGAGCATGGAAGGCGCCAGCGTGGCCGGCACCGTCACCGAGGCCGCGCGCGCGGCGCTCGGCGCGGGCTGCGACATGGTGCTGATCTGCAACAGCCCGGAGCGCGCCGACCAGTTGCTCAGCGAGCTCGATGCCGGCGTCGCCGAAAAGGCCTCGCAGCGCCGCATCCGCAAGCTGTTCGGCCGCCGCAAGCCGCTGCCCTGGAACAAGCTGATGCAGGACCCCGACTACGCCGGCGCGCTGCGCGAGCTGAAAGGGCACGGCCTGATCGCGTGACGACGCGCCCGCCGGGCGGCAGGCAAAGGAAAAGGGCAGCCGAGGCTGCCCTTTTTTCCGTCGCGCCACCCGTGGCGGGCGGCAGCGGGCCGGCTGCGCTCAGTTCGCGCGGCTGCGGTATTCGCCGGTACGGGTATCGATTTCGATCTTGTCGCCGATATTGCAGAACAGCGGCACTTGCAGCTCGAAGCCGGTGTTGATCTTGGCGCCCTTGAGCACCTTGCCCGACGAGGTGTCGCCCTTGACGGCCGGTTCGGTGTAGATGATCTCGCGCACCAGCGTGGTGGGCATTTCCACCGAGATGGCCTTGTCGTTGTAGAACACCACTTCGACGTTCATGCCGTCTTCGAGGTAGTTCAGCGAGTCGCCCATGCTGTCCTGCTCGACTTCGTACTGGTTGTAGTCGGCGTCCATGAACACGTACATCGGGTCGGCGAAGTACGAGTAGGTGCACTCCTTGCGATCCAGCATCACGACTTCGAACTTGTCGTCGGCCTTGAAGACCGATTCGCCCGGGGCTTCGGTCAGCAGGTTCTTGTACTTCATCTTGACCACGGCGGAGTTGCGGCCCGACTTGTTGTACTCGGCCTTCTGCACGACCATCGGGTCGGTGCCGATCATGAACACGTTGCCGACGCGGAGTTCTTGTGCGGTTTTCATCTGAACTGTTTTCCTGAAAAAGAATGTCTCGGAATTCGGTGTGGCGAAGTATGGCGAAGGCGCGTTGCCGGCGCATGGCACCGGCCATCCATACGCGGTCCATCCAGTTACGCCCGGGTACCGCAGGATGCCGTGGCGCGCATGCCTTGGAGCATGCCGCGCGGGATCCTGTCGCGGTACCGCCGTTTTCCGGCCCGGTCGCCATCAAATCAACCGACTATTTTACCTGATTTTCGCAGAAGGCCACGAGATTTGCCGCCAGATCGCCGAGGTGCTGCAGGCTGCGCTGCCACCGCTCGGTGGCGTCGCGCAGCGCCGGCAGATGTGCCCGCAGGGCCGCCCAGTCGAGCGGCTTGCCGGGCTCGTTCCACGCATGCCAGAACGCCACGAGCGCGGCGGCCGCCGGCGCCTGGCCGGTGTGCTCCAGCCGCTTCACGAAGAGGTCGAGAAAGGCGTCGAGCTTGACCAGGTGCGCGGCCTCTTCCTGCGGATAGATGTGCCAGACCAGCGGGCGCCCGGCCCACTGCGCGCGCACGAACGAGTCCTCGCCGCGCACGAAGTTGATGTCGCACAGCCACAGGAGCTCGTCGTAGTGCTCCTGGCGTACGAACGGCACCACGTGCATGGTCAGGCTGCCGGCTGCCATGACCCGGCCCGGCGCGGCATCCGGCGCGCCGAACCACGCACTTGCCTGCTGCGCGGCGAGGCCGGCCGGGACCAGGCACTGCACCGGCTCCACGCCGTCGCGCCACTGCGCCAGCAGCGCGGGCAGGGCGAGGTTGGGGTAGGCGAACAGGCTGGCCTTCAGCGCGCCCTCGCTGGGCCGCACGCCCAGCCGGTGCCACAGCGCGGCCTGCGCCGTGGGGCTTTCGCGCAGGTGCTCGCGCTGCAGGCCCAGCATGGACTCGCGCAGCAGCCCGCCCGTGCCGGACTCGAAGCCCGGGAAGAAGAAGTACTTCACCAGCGGCAGGCGCGGATGGGGCGAGCTCATGCGGTGGTGCTCCCGCACCCACGGCTCGGCGCTCAGGTATTCGAGGTTGATCCAGACCGGCCGCGGCGTGCGCGCCGCCATCGCGGCGAGGAAGGGCGCCGGCAGCTCGCAGGCGAACGACTCGATCACCACGTCGTGCGGCACCACGCCGGCGAAGCGCGCGGCGCCGTCCTGTTCGCTGTCTTGCCCGCTTTCCTGGCCGCTTCTTTGATCGCCTCCCTGGCCGGGGCGCCGCCAGGTGCGCACCTCCACGCCCGCCAGCACCTGCCGCGCGGCGTCGACGTCGAGCCCCGGCGCCAGCCGCGCGAAGCTGTGCAGGTCGTCCACCCACAGCCGCACGGCGTGGCCGTGCTCCTGCGCGAGCTGCCGCGCCAGCCGCCAGCAGACGCCGATGTCGCCGAAATTGTCGATGACGGTGCAGAAGATGTCCCACGAGCGGACGGTGCGGCCGGCCTGGCTGGCTTGGCCGGTGGGATCGGGACGGACGGGCATGGTGGCGGGAGTCGGCAACGATTTGCTCTAAACTTGCGATTTTAGAGCCTGTCGCGCCGCCGCCGTCCGCCGGCCGGGCGCGGACTGGCCGCGCCCACACGGTCGATGCCCTCCCGCGATTCCTCCCCGATGTCCCAGCCGGAACCCGAAATCCACAACCCAGGCACGCCCGCCGAGCCCGGCCCCGAGGCCGCGCCGCCGTTCGACCCCAAGGCGGTGATCGCCCAGTTGCCCGGCCTGCCGGGGGTCTACCGCTACTTCGACGCGCAGGGCAACGTGCTCTACGTGGGCAAGGCGCGCGACCTGAAGAAGCGCGTCTCGAGCTACTTCAACAAGAACCTGCCGTCGCCGCGCATCGCCATGATGGTGGCCAAGATCGTGCGCATCGAGACCACCGTGGTGCGCACCGAGGCCGAGGCGCTGCTGCTGGAAAACAACCTGATCAAGGCCCTGGCGCCGCGCTACAACATCCTGTTCCGCGACGACAAGTCCTATCCGTTCCTCAAGCTGACCAGCCACCGCTTCCCGCGCATGGCTTACTACCGCGGCTCGACCGACCGCAAGCACCAGTACTTCGGCCCGTTCCCGAGCGCGCACGCGGTGCGCGAGAGCATGCAGATCCTGCAGCGCGTGTTCCAGCTGCGCACCTGCGAGGACACCGTTTTCGCCAACCGCACGCGGCCGTGCCTGCTGCACCAGATCCACCGCTGCACCGCGCCGTGCGTCAAGGCCATCAGCGAGGAGGACTACGCGCGCGACGTGGGCAATGCCGCGCGCTTCCTGCAAGGCCGCCAGAGCGAAGTGCTCGACGGCCTGCAGGCCAAGATGGAGGAGCATGCCGGGCGGCTGGAGTTCGAGCAGGCCGCGGCGGTGCGCGACCAGATCGGCGCGCTGTCCACCGTGCTCAGCCGGCAGGCCGTGGAGGAAGTCGGCGGACAGGCCAGCGACATCGACGTGCTGGCGGTGGCGGTGGAAGGCGGCCGCGCCTGCGTCAACCTGGCGATGGTGCGCGGCGGCCGGCATCTCGGCGACAAGGCTTATTTTCCCGCCCACGTGGAAGAGGGCGCGATGATCGTCGGCGAGGAGGATGCGGGCGCCGATGCCGGCGGCGAGTCCAGCGCCGGCATCGCGGCCGAGCGCATCGCCACCGAGGTGCTGGCCGCCTTCATGGCGCAGCACTACCTCGACCAGGCGGTGCCGCCGGTGCTGGTGGTGAGCCACCTGCCCACGGACAAGACGCTGCTGCAGGCGCTGTCGATGCAGGCCGGGCGCAAGGTCACGCTGGTGCGCCAGCCGCAGGGGCAGCGCCGCGCCTGGCTCGCGATGGCGCAGCAGGGCGCCGCGCTCGCGCTGTCGCGCCGGCTCGCCGAGCAGGGCAGCCAGCAGGCCCGCACGCGCGCGCTGGCCGAGACCATCGGGCTCGACCTGGAAGACCTCGCGCTGCTGCGCGTGGAGTGCTTCGACATCAGCCACACCGCCGGCGAGGCGACGCAGGCATCGTGCGTGGTGTTCCATCGCCACGAGATGCAGAACGCCGAATACCGGCGCTACAACATCCAGGACATCACGCCCGGCGACGACTACGCCGCCATGCGCCAGGTGCTGACGCGGCGCTACCAGAAGCTGGTGGAGATGCTGGAGCAGGCGCAGGAGGCCGGCGGCGGCGAGGCCGGGGAGAGTGGCCAGAGCGAGGCCTCCGCCGCGCTGGCGCTGGTGCCCAACATCGTGCTGATCGACGGCGGCAAGGGCCAGGTGGAGGTCGCGCGCCAGGTCTTCGAGGAGCTTGGCCTCGACATCGGCCTGCTGGTCGGCGTGGCCAAGGGCGAAGGCCGCAAGGTCGGGCTGGAGACGCTGGTGTTCGCCGACGGGCGTCCTTCGCTGGAGCTGGGGCAGGGCAGCGCGGCCCTGATGCTGGTCGCGCAGATCCGCGACGAGGCGCACCGCTTCGCCATCACCGGCATGCGCGCGCGCCGCGCCAAGGTGCGCACCACCTCGCGGCTCGAAGAGATCGAGGGCGTCGGCGCGCGCCGGCGCCAGAAGCTGCTGACCCGCTTCGGCGGGCTGCGCGGCGTGATGGCGGCCAGCATCGACGAACTCGCCAGCGTGGACGGCATCTCGCATGCGCTGGCCGAGGAAATCTACCGCCAGTTGCATTGATTCGGGCGCGCGCGGCGCGAAATGCTCGGACGGCGTTGAAATAAGCGACAATCGCGGAATTGCTTACCGCCATTGTCTCGTCCCGGGCCCCCCCAATGCCGCTGAATATACCGATCCTGCTGACCTGGCTCCGCGTTGCCATGATTCCTCTCGTGGTGGGGGTGTACTACCTGCCCGAGGCATGGCTGCCGATGCACGCCAAGAACATGACGGCCGCCGGTTTCTTTATCGTGGCGGCGGTCACCGACTGGCTGGACGGCTTCCTGGCCAGGCGCTGGAACCAGACTTCGTCCTTCGGCGCCTTCCTCGACCCCGTGGCCGACAAGCTGATGGTGGCGGCGGCGCTGCTTTCGCTGCTGGCGCTGGGCCGGGTCGCCGACCTGATCGCGCTGGTCATCATCGGCCGGGAGATCACCATCTCGGCGCTGCGCGAGTGGATGGCGCAGATCGGCGCGTCCAAGAGCGTGGCCGTCAATTTCCTCGGCAAGCTCAAGACCACTTTCCAGATGATCGCCATCCCGCTGCTGCTGTTCAACGACAGCCTGCTCGGCATCGTCGACGCTTCCGTGCTCGGTACGTGGATGATCTACGTGGCGGCGTTCATGACGCTGTGGTCGATGTTCTATTACATGAAGCTCGCGTGGCCGCAGATCCGCGAGCGCAGCGGCATGGGCGGACAGGCCACCGTACAAAAATGATGTTTCGGTGAAAATATGCTTGACGAGGATGTTCCGGTTTGCAATAATCCTGTTCTCGCTTCTGACGAAACAAACCGAACGAAGCGAAATACGGCAAGAACGCATCGAGATGGCAGCAGTATCGGCACAGAAGTTGCGTTTTAGCCAAGAAGTCGGCAGGAACATGCGGGAGTAGCTCAGTTGGTAGAGCGCAACCTTGCCAAGGTTGAGGTCGCGAGTTCGAGACTCGTCTCCCGCTCCAAGTTATGATCTACAGACTTCTACTGACGTCTGTAAGTCGTTGAAAAGAGGGGCTTCGGCCCCTTTTTTCATTCCAGCGAGCGCCACGGAAATCCACCCACAGCCAGCCTTTTTTAGGCGCCAATCTAGGCACAGGAATACGGGTGAGGCGGCTTCCGGATAGTTGCTGGGGCTGAGCGGGAACCATGACGAGCATAGGGCCTAAGTCATTACTTAGGAGCCTCGAAATGGCACTCTCTGATCTGATCGTCCGGCAGGCCAAGACCACCGGCAAACGCTACACCCTCTACGACAACGACTGCCTGAGCCTGATGGTCTCTGCCGCAGGCGGCAAGTCTTGGATGTTCCGCTACTCCTGGCTGGGCAAGCAAAAGCGCATGGCCCTGGGCGGCTATCCTGCCCTCAGCCTGCGCGAGGCCCGCGCCGAGCGGGACAAGGCCCAGGCCCTGATCGCCAGGGGGATCGATCCCCAAATCGAACGCGATCAGCGTCGGCACGCGGCCAAGCTGGCCGGCGAATACACCTTCAAGAACGTCTTCGATGCCTGGGTCGAGCATCGCCGCAAGGAACTCAAGGAAGGCCGCCAGAGTACGCTTTCGCAGATCCTGCGCATCTTCAACAAGGACGTGCTGCCCACCCTAGGGAAGATGTCCATCTATGACATTCGCCGGCCCCAGCTCCTGGGCGTCCTGGCGGCGATCGAGAAGCGCAAGGCGTTCACCACGGCCGAGAAGGTCCGCACCTGGTTCAACCAGATGTTCCGCTATGCCTTGGTCATCGCCGAGGGGCTGGAAGTCAACCCGGCTGCGGACCTGGACGTGGTGGCCGAGCCCAAGCCCCCGGTGGCCCACAACCCCTATCTGCACCTGCCCGAACTGCCCGAGTTCCTTCAGAAGCTGCGACGCTACAACCCCCGGGGCTGGCAGACCCAGCTTGGCGTGCGGCTACTGTTCCTGACGGGGGTGCGCACGGGCGAGCTGCGGTTGGCCGAACCCGAGCAGTTCGACCTCGACCGGGGCTTTTGGATCATCCCGCCGGAGGTCGTCAAGCAACTCCAGGACGAAATGCGCAAGGCCGGCAAGCGGCCGCAGGACGTGCCGCCCTACATCGTGCCCCTGTCCCTGCAGGCCATCGAGATCGTGCGCTATCTCCTGGGCGTGATGCGGCCGGCGCAGAAGTACCTGCTGTCGCACCGCAGCGAACTCAAGAAACGCATCAGCGAGAACACCCTCAACAAGGCCGTGCAGCTCATGGGCTACGAGG
>NZ_AQPL01000330.1:0-28648 GCF_000395345.1 Cupriavidus sp. WS
CGAGCCTCAAGGCCCACAACAGCTAGAACAAGAAAACCAAAAAACCAATCACGCCCCCCCATTCCCCCGATGAATATCATGCGTGACGAACGGCCGCTCGTGCGTCGGCATCGCCAGCCATTCCGGGTGCTTGAGCGTCTCGCGGATGTCGTCCAGCCCGCTGGTCCAGTGCTCGTTCATGGTCAGCAGACCGAACTGGTAATCCTTGGCATTGCCCTCGAAGGTCTTGTCGCGGTAGATGAGCTGGATCACGTTGCGCCGCGCGTCGCATGCGTATTCGGCTGCCTTGCGGTACCAGTCGCTGTCGCGCTGCGCCTGCGGCACCAGCGCCATCACTTCGCTGAGCATGCGGCGGTAGTTCTGCTGCTCGCCCATGTAGTCGGTGATGGTGCGGGTACGGCTGGAGTACTGGATGTCCTTCTGGCGCTCGGCCACGTCCAGCAGGTTGTGCGGCAGCTTGCCGCGCGCGCTCCACAGGTCGACCTGGAAGATCAGCGCGTCGCGGCGGGGCTGGGCGGTCAGCACCTCGGACAGCGGCGTGTTGGACACGAGGCCGCCGTCCCAGTAGAACTCGCCGTCGATCTCCACCGCGGGAAAGCCCGGCGGCAGGGCGCCCGAGGCCATGAAATGCTCGGCGGACAGCTTGCGGCGAGTGTTGTCGAAATAGGCGAAATTGCCGGTGCGCACGTTGACCGCGCCCACCGAGACGCGCATCTCGTTGTGCTGGTGGTTGATGCGGTCGAAATCGGCGAAGCGCTCGAGCGTGGACTTCAGCGGCGAGGTGTCGTAGTAGCTGGCGGTGCCCGGTCCGCCCTGGTGCTCGAACAGCGTGGGCCACAGGCGCGGCTGGAAGAAGCCGCGCTGGCCTTCGAGCACGGCGCGGGCGGCCTCGATGCCGTCGAAGAAGACGCGCACCGGATCGGGCCAGTGCACGGCGCTCTCGGCGATCGCCTCGTAGGGCAGCAGGCTGGGCAGCCAGGGCTGGCGGCAGATGTATTCCCAGAACGCGCGCAACTGCTCGACGCGGCGCTCGGGCGCGTTGCCGGCGATGACCGCAGCGTTGAGCGCGCCGATCGAGATGCCCGCCACCCAGTTGGGCTGCACGCCGGCCTCGGCCAGGCCCTGGTACACGCCGGCCTGGTAGGAGCCGAGCGCGCCGCCGCCTTGCAGCACCAGCGCGCGCACCGTGTATTCGTGGTGCACCGGGCGTTTCTGCCCGGCGCCCTGGGGCGCGAGATCGGGCGGCGCGCAGCCGCCGGGCGGCAGGTAGTTGGGCTCCGGCGCCTTGGGCGCCTTCGCCTTTGCCGCGCGCTTCACCGCGGGCGCCGCGGGATCGGCCACCACGGCCGCCGCCGCGCCGGGCGCGCCGGATTCTCCGGGCGCGCCGTTTTTCCCGACCTTCGCTGCCATCTGATCCGCTTTCTGCCGACGTCCTACTGCCACGGCCTCTCCTTGCTCTGGTTCGTCCTTCAGGCTGCCGGCGGCGCGGCACCGCGTCGCCCGGCTGCCCCTGGAAGTTGTTTCAAAATGAAGCGAAGCGGTCCTGGCTAGGCGCGGGGCCGCAGACAGTACGACTGGTACTTGCCGTGCCCCGCAACGACGCCAGGATCTTCTTGAGACGACTTCCTACTGCATGTACCAGCCGTGGCTGACGATGAACGACTGCCCGGTCAGCGCCGCCGACGGGAACGCGCACAGGAACAGCGCGGTCTGGGCCACGTCGTCCACGGTGGTGAAGACGCCGTCCACGGTGCCGCCCAGCATCACGCGGCGGATCACTTCTTCCTCGCTGATGCCCAGTTCCTTGGCCTGCTCGGGGATCTGCTTGTCCACCAGCGGCGTGCGCACGAAGCCCGGGCAGATCACGTGCGAGCGCACGTTGTATTCCGCGCCTTCCTTGGCCAGCACGCGCGCCAGCCCGAGCAGCGCGTGCTTGGCGGCGACGTAGGCGGATTTCAGCGGCGAGGCTTCGTGCGAATGGACCGAGCCCATGTAGATCACGGTGCCGCCGCGCTTGTCCTGGTACATGTACTTGAGCGCGGCCTTGGTGGTCAGGAAGGCGCCGTCCACGTGGATGGCCTGCATCTTCTTCCAGTCGGAGAACGCGTAGTTCTGGATCGGGTTGACGATCTGGATGCCGGCATTCGAGACCAGGATGTCGATATGGCCGAAGACCCTGGCGACCTCGTCGGTGGCGTTGTTGACGGCATCCTCGTTGGTCACGTCCATCGCCACGGCGATGGCGCGCCCGCCGGCGGCCTCGATGTCGGCGGCGGCTTTCTGCGCGGCCTCGAGATTCAGGTCGGCGATGGCGACCGCCGCGCCCTCCTTGGCCAGCAGGTCGGCGATGGCTTTGCCGATGCCGCTGGCGGCGCCGGTGACGATGGCGGTTTTTCCCTGGAGCTTCATGAAGACACCTCGTGTGATTGATGCGGGTTGGGCGCGGCGGGCGAGGCCCGCGGTGCGCGGAAGATCGGAAAGAGCGAAAGAAAATGAAAGGAACGAAAGACGAAAGGCCGGCGGGCGGGCCGCTCAGGCCAGGTAATCGAACACCACCTCGCCCAGGCCGAGCGTGAGGTCGGCCACGAAATGCTTCGCGCCGAGCACCTCCAGCACCGGCAGCGCGGACACCGGCGCCAGCGCGTGCGGCGACAGCGACAGCGCGGCCGGGCCGGTCCAGGCGCCCTTCATCTCCACGTCCTTGAGGAAGTAGCACACCAGCTCGCAGATGCGCGGGCTGCCGTCCACGTGCGGAATGACCTTGAGCAGGTAGTTCGGCGTGGTGGAGAGCGACAGGCCGAGCGCGTCCTTGTCGAGCTCGCGGTGCTTGTAGCCCATCGTGCCGGTGGCCACGCGCACCGGGCCGTAGTCGAGCGTGCCGACCAGGGTGTCGGTGTGGACCTCCAGCCTGGGGCTGGCGAGTTTCTTCGGGAAGCCCCACAGCTCGCGCCCGCCCGCCAGCGGCGGATGGTCGTCGAGGTACATGGCGTGGGTGTAGGTGGCGGGCTTGCCCTGGTAGGTGACGGGAATCACCTGGCCCGATTCGGTGTAGTCGCCGAAGCCGGTGGAGTCCGGCATGCGGATGAACTCGTAGTTGACCACCGCGTCGGCGATCTCCAGCGGTTCCGGCACCACCGCGCGCAGCAGCGCGGGATCGGTGCGGTAGGTGATGATGAAGAATTCCCGATGGATGAAGCGGTACGGGCCCATCGGATAGGCCGGACTGGTAAGCGGCATGGCGAATGCCTGCTCGCGGATCGTCTTGATGTCCATGCCAGCTAACCTCCTGAAGAGATGCTGCGCCGCCTTGCCGGGCGGCAAGGCGAATCGCTGGCGGCGGGCGGTCCCGGCCGGCCGGCGAGATCAGTCAGACCGGCGAATTTTCCGCGCGGTTCCCGTCATCTGCTGCATTGCGACAAAGCTTTGCAATGCAGCGGGCAACAGATCCCAGACTATACGCCGTAGCGCTGGCGATAGGCAGCCACGGCCTCGCGCGAGGCGCTCAGCGCGGGATCGCGGGAGGCGTCCAGGTAGGCGAGCAGGTCCTTGAGGCTGGCGATCGAGATGACGGGCACGCCATATTCGCGCTGTACATCCTGCACTGCGGAATGGGTGCCGACCTGCTCGGCGGTGCCGCTTTTCTCCATGCGGTCGAGCGCGATCAGCACCGCGGCGGGCTCGGCGCCGGCCGCGCGGATCATCTGCATCGATTCGCGCACCGAGGTGCCGGCCGAGATCACGTCGTCGACGATCACCACCTTGCCCTTGAGCTTGGCGCCGACCAGCGTGCCGCCCTCGCCGTGGTCCTTGGCTTCCTTGCGGTTGTAGGCGAAGCCCACGTCACGCCCGAGGCCGGACAGCGCCACCGCGGTGGCCGAGGCCAGCGTGATGCCCTTGTAGGCCGGCCCGAACAGCACGTCGAAGTCCACGCCCGAGGCCAGCAGGGTTTTCGCATAGAATTGCGCCACCTGGCCCAGCATCGCACCCTGGTTGAACAGGCCCGCGTTGAAGAAGTACGGCGACTTGCGCCCTGCCTTGGTCACGAATTCGCCGAAGGACAGCACGCCGGCGTCCAGCGCAAAACGGATGAAAGTCTGGCTGAGGTCGCCAGCGCCGGGCTGCGGCGTCGTCTGCTGCGTCATCTTTTCTCTCTGATTTCAAATTTCCCGAGATGTTACGGATTATCAGCGCCAACCTCAACGGCATCCGCTCCGCGGCCAAGAAAGGCTTTTTCGAATGGATGGGCAAGCAGGACGCCGACATGGTCTGCGTCCAGGAGCTCAAGGCCCAGTCCGCCGACATGACCGAAGCGTTCCTCGCGCCGCACGGCTACCACGGCTACTTCCACTACGCGGAGAAAAAAGGCTACAGCGGCGTCGGCCTCTACACCCGCCACAAGCCGGAGCGCGTGGTCACGGGCTTCGGCTGCGCCGAGTTCGACAGTGAGGGGCGCTACGTGGAGGTGCAGTATCCGCACCTGGCCGTGATCTCGGTCTACGTGCCGTCCGGCTCCAGCGGCGAGGAACGCCAGCTCGCCAAGTTCCGCTTCATGGCAGCCTTCCTGCCCCACCTGCTGCAGCTCAAGGCCAGCGGGCGCGAGATCGTGCTGTGCGGCGACGTCAATATCGCCCACAAGGAAATCGACATCAAGAACTGGAAGGGCAACCTGAAGAACTCGGGCTTCCTGCCGGAGGAGCGCAGCTGGATCGGCGAACTGTTCGACGTGCACGGCTACGTGGACGTGTTCCGCAAGCTCGACCCGCGACCCGAGCAGTACACGTGGTGGAGCAACCGCGGCCAGGCCTACGCGAAGAACGTGGGCTGGCGCATCGACTACCACCTCGCCACGCCGAAGATCGCCGACACGGCCAGCGCCACCTCGATCTACAAGGACGAGAAGTTCAGCGATCACGCGCCGCTGTCGATCGACTACGATTTCCCGCTGTAGGAAACAGGCGGCTCCGCGCGGCGCCTACGCGGCGCGCACCTCTTCCAGCAGTTCCGGATGGCGCTCGAGCAGCTTGAGCAGCTTCACCAGCGCCAGCGGCGGCCGGGTCCGGCCGGTCTCGTAGCGCGAGAAGGCGTTGACGCCGCCGCCGAAGATCTCGGCGGCCTCGCGCTGGTCCAGCGCGAGGCGCTTGCGCACGCCGGCGATGAATTCGGGGTCGACGATGGCGGCGTTGACCTGCTTGTTGAATGCCACCACCGCTTCGCCGTAGCGGTCCTCCTGCCCCCGGTCGAGCACGATTTCGCCGCATGCCGGGCAGAAATCGCCAGAGACGGCCGGGATGAGCGTGGTTTCGCCCTTGTACGTGTAGGGCACGTCGCGCGTGTCGTGCACCAGTTCCGCGGCGCCGCATTCCGGACAGATCATGATTCCCACTCCTTGAATGACACGACCAGCACCGCATCGGTCACGGTCAGTTTCAGATAGAGCGCGCCGGCCGCGGTGACTGGCCGGTAGACGTCCTGCCATACCGTGTGATTCGCGTAGGTCGTCATGCTCTTGTAGAAGTCCGCCGGCGTCAGCGCGGCAACCACGGCAACGATTCCGTCCCGGTCGAACCCGAGCAGGCGGCCATGACGCGCGGCAGAGGCCGTCAGGCGCACCTGGTCCGCCTCGATCAGCGTCCTGACCACGGACAGCCGGCAATGCGGCCTATGTTTCTCCATGCGAATTTAACCTACTAGGTTATCGGGATCAAGGGATTCGCGCTGCGCCGCCGCATCAAGGCCCATCAAAGCCCATCAAGGCCCGCATCGACACCGCAGCGTCATCCCAACCTAGTTACAATGCTGGTTCCCGTCCGATTCCGGCATGGGAACCTTCGTATTTCCGAGTGAGTCCGCCATGGTTTTCAAAGTGTTCGTAGATGGTCAGGAAGGCACTACCGGCCTCCGGTTGCTCGACTATCTGTCCGGCCGTTCCGATGTGGAACTGCTGCGTATCGCCGATGACAAGCGCAAGGACCCGGCCGAGCGAGCACGATTCCTGAATGCCGCGGACGTCGCTTTCCTGTGCCTGCCCGACGTGGCGTCGCGCGAAGCCGTGTCGCTCGTGACCAATCCGGATACCTGCGTGATCGACGCCAGCACGGCGTTCCGCACCGCCGACAACTGGGCCTACGGCCTGCCGGAACTCACGCGCGGCCAGCGCGAGAAGGTCCGCGCGAGCAAGCGCATCGCGGTGCCGGGCTGCCACGCCAGCGCCTTCGTGCTGGCGGTGCGCCCGCTGGTGGAAGCCGGCGTGATGCAGGCCGACTACCCGGTCTCGGCGTTCTCGCTGACCGGCTACAGCGGCGGCGGCAAGCAGATGATCGCGGAGTTCGAAGCCGGCGGTAATCCGAAGCTGAACAGCCCGCGTCCCTATTCGCTGGGCCTGGCGCACAAGCACCTGCCGGAGATGCGCGTGCAGACCGGCCTGGCGCACGCGCCGATCTTCAGCCCGATCGTCGGCAACTTCCTCAAGGGCCTGGCCGTGACGGTGCCGGTGTACCCGGACCGCCTCGCGCGCAAGGTCACGCCGGAGCAGATCGCCGACATCTACCGCAAGCACTACGAAGGCGAGCAGTTCGTGCGCGTGATGCCGGTGGGCGACGAAGCCAACCTCGACGGCGGCTTCTTCGACGTGCAGGCCAGCAACGATACCAACCGCGTCGACCTGTTCGTGTTCGGCTCGGCCGAGCGCATCGTGCTGATGGCGCGCCTGGACAACCTGGGCAAGGGCGCCGCCGGCGCCGCCGTGCAATGCATGAACGTGCATGTGGGCGCGGACGAGGCGACCGGGCTGCGCGCCTGAGTGGCGCCGTCCGGTTGTCCGGGGTAGATGAAAAAAGCCGGCCTCAGCCGGCTTTTTTCATGGCTCGGACTCAACTGCCCGTGCGGACCACCACGCCCTTGAGCGCCACGCCGATATACGCGGCCCCCTTGGCGCAGACATAGGTGCTGTCGCTGGCGGTCTCGTCGTTCTTCCAGTTGCTGCGGATGTCGACCACCGCGTTGCCGCCTTCCTTCATGGCGCGCTGCTGCAGCTCCTGCACGGCCTGCACGAAAGTGGTGGCGCACAGTTCCTCGTCTCCGGGCGGCGGCGCGGCGCCGGTGGCGCCGCTGTTGTCCACCGGCCGGCGGATGCGCTTGACGGTCTTGTAGGTCTGGCCGACCTGCGCGTCGGGCAGCCGGTTGAAGCCGAACAGCAGCCTGATCGACGGATCCACGCGCGACTTGGCCTCGGCCGAGGCCAGCGCCTTGTCGATCGGCTGGTTGAGCAACTGGTCGGCCGCCTGCGCGCTGGCGCCGGCCAGCAGCGCGCCGGCCATCAGGCTGATCCGCATCCATCGTTTCATATCCCGCTCCTTGCTCCGTGACATCACGAGAAAAGGCGGCACGGCGCCGCGCCGCGGGCCGCGCACATCTTCATCCTATGCGATGCGCCGCGCGGCGGAGGCCCTTGCCGCCCTACTTTTTCAGCGGCTTCTGGCGATCGTCGTCGCCGCTGTCCTCGGGGGCGCCGCCCAGGTTGGCCATGTTGGCTCGGTACTCGGGCAGCTTCGCCATGCTCGACTCGATCGCGCGCGCGTACAGCGGCAGGACCTCGGGCAGATGCTTTTCCAGCTCGGCGATGCGGGTGCGGCCGGAGGGATGGGTGGACAGGAACTCGGAGCCCTGCTGCGCCGGCGCCTTCGACACCATGCCCATCTTCTGCCACAGCGAGATCGCGGCGCGCGGGTCGAAGCCGGCGCGCGCGGCGATGTCCATGCCGACCAGGTCGGCCTCGGTCTCGTCGGCGCGCGAGAAACGCAGCGTGAGCAGTTGCGCGCTGGTGCCGATCGCCATGTTGCCGAGGTTGCCGAAGCCGAACAGTTGCGAGATCACGTTGGCGCCGAGGTTGGTGATCTCGGACTTGGCGGCGCGCTCGCGCGCGTGCTCCTGCAGCGCGTGGGCGATCTCGTGCCCCATCACCTCGGCGACTTCGTCGTCGGTGAGCTTGAGCTGGTCGAGCAGGCCGGAGTAGAAGGCGATCTTGCCGCCCGGCATGCAGAAGGCATTGACCTGCCTGGAGTTGATCAGGTTGACCTCCCACTTCCACTGCCGCGCGCGTTCGTTCCAGCGCGTGGTCTGCGGCAGCAGGCGCCTGGCGATGGCGCGCAGGCGGATCAGCTGCGGGTTGCCGTCCGGCGCCAGCGTGCGCTTGGACTGCGCCTCGGTCTTGATCTGCTCGTATTCCTGCGCGGCCTGCTGCTCGATCACCTCGACCGGCACGATCAGCCGCACCGGCGCGCCGCCGCGCTGCACGCGGATGCCGTCGTCCGGCTCGGCGTCCTGGGCCAGGGCCGCCGGCGCGCCGAACGCGGCCGAAGCCGCCAGCGCCAGCGCGGCGAACTGCCGCGGCATCGCCAGCCCGGCCTGGCGGGGGCGGTTCTGACAATGCTGGCAATCGGACATGGAGGATTCCCCGGAAGCGGTTTGCCGGACGTGGTTTGCAGGCTGGTTTGCAACAGGCGGCGCGGTCGCGCCGCGAAAGCGCCCGGCACCTGCCGGCCCGGCCGCAGCGTAATGCAATAATACACGGCGCCCCGCCTGGCCCATCGCCGCCGATTCATGACCTTCCAAGACTATCTCGACATTTTCCGCAACCGCCGCATCGGCGCCATGCTGACGCTGGGCTTCGCCTCCGGGCTGCCGCTGGCACTCACCTCCGGGACCCTGCAGGCCTGGATGACGGTGGAAGGCCTCGACATCAAGACCATCGGCTTCTTCTCGCTGGTGGGCCAGGCCTACATCTTCAAGTTCCTGTGGGCGCCGCTGATGGACCGCTACACGCCGCCGCTGCTGGGCCGGCGCCGCGGCTGGCTGCTGGTCACGCAGCTCGGGCTGGTGCTGGGCATCGCCGGCATGGCCTTCTGCCCGCCGCGCGAGGCATTGTGGGCGCTGGCGGCGCTGGCCACGCTGGTGGCCTTCCTGTCGGCCTCGCAGGACATCGTGTTCGACGCCTACAGCACCGACGTGCTGCGCGCGCCCGAGCGCGGCGTGGGCGCGGCGGTCAAGGTGCTGGGCTACCGGCTGGCGATGCTGGTCTCGGGCGGGCTGGCGCTGTGGCTGGCCGACCGCGTGATGGGCTGGCAGCAGATGTACATCCTGATGGCCGGCCTGATGGGCATCGGCATCTTCTCGCTGTCGTGGGCGCCCGAGGCGGAATCGCCGGCGCGCATGCCGCGCTCCATCGAGGAGGCGATCCTCGGCCCGCTGCGCGACTTCTTCTCGCGCCCGGGCGCGTGGTGGCTGCTGCTGCTGATCGTGCTGTACAAGCTCGGCGACGCCTTCGCCGGCAGCCTGTCGACCACCTTCCTGATCCGCGGCGTGGGTTTTTCCGCCGGCGAGGTCGGGCTGGTCAACAAGACGCTCGGGCTGGCCGCCACCATCGTGGGCGCGCTGTTCGGCGGCACGCTGATGGTGCGCCTGGGGCTGTACCGCTCGCTGATGCTGTTCGGCATGCTGCAGGCGGTGTCCAACCTCGGCTACTGGCTGCTGGCGGTGACGCCGCCGCACCTGTGGAGCATGGGCGCCACCATCTTCGTGGAGAACCTGTGCGGCGGCATGGGCACGGCCGCCTTCGTGGCGCTGCTGATGACGCTGTGCAACCGCTCGTTCTCGGCCACGCAGTACGCGCTGCTGTCGGCGCTGGCCTCGGTCGGGCGCGTCTACGTGGGGCCCAGCTCGGGCTACCTGGTGGAGGCGTTCGGCTGGCCGGCGTTCTACCTCAGCACGGTGGTGGTGGCGCTGCCGGGCGTGGCGCTGCTCTGGGCGATGCGCAACACCGTGCACCGCTACGAGGCCAGCGCGCGCGCCGCCGCCTGACGCGGCGGGGCCGCCGGCCTTACTGCTTGTAGTAGACGATCTGGTGCGAGGTGGCGAGCAATTCGCCCTGCGGGCTCCAGATCTGCGCGCCCTGGTCGAAGAAGCCCTGGCGGAACACCTGCGCCTGGGCGCTGCCCAGCACGTGGCTGTCGCCGAGCGCGGCCAGCGTGGCGGCGTCGGCATGGAAATACGTGGTCAGCGACACCGTGCCGGCCGGCACGAAACCGGCGCGCTTGAGGAAGATGCGCGGGTAGAAGGTGTCGCACCACGCCGCCATCGCGGCGAAGTCCGGCGTGCGCGCCGGCGCGTCGCGCAGCCAGAACTGCGTGAGGCTGTCGGGATGCTCGGTGCCGGGCTCGGCGCTCGGCTTGGCGCCGCGCACCGGGCGCAGCTCGTAGGCGTCGAGCCAGCGCACCGGCGCGAAGCCCGCCATCGGCGGCACGGCCTGCGCGGGCGGCACCTGCGGGAATGCCGCCTCGGCGCAGTTCCACGTCTCGCGGCGCACGGCGAAGAAGGCGGTGGCGGTGGTGGCCACCTCGTCGCCCTGGCGCAGCTCGATCGACCAGTGCTGGGTGTTGCGGTTGGTGCGCACCGGGCGCGCCTCGATCACGAACGGCCCTGCCACGATCGGGCCGGCGAAGTTGACGGTCAGCGCGGACGGGTCGCCGAGCCGGGCCGGATGCCGGAGCGCGGCCTGCAGCAGCGTGGCCGCGGTGATGCCGCCGAACGGCCCGATCATGTTCCAGTACTCCGGCGTGGTGCGGCCATGGAAGAGATTGCCGCCCGCGTGCTCCAGCGCGATCGCGTGGTCGAAGGAGTGGACGGGGTGGCTGGCGGCTTGGGTGGCGGTCATGATGTCTCTGCGTATTATGTTTGAATCGATGCCGAAAAAAGTACGATCGTTCGATAATACGCCAAAGCGCCGCGCGCTGCCGGCGCGCGCCGCCAGGGCCGGACGCGCCCGTTCAGGCCGCCGTCACACTACCTTCGCGCTGCCTTCGCGCCGCCCTCAGGCGGCACACACCCGGTACACCGCCAGGCTGCCGCGCCAGTTCCGCCCCCAGTTGACCGTCACGCCTTCGTGCATCACCACGCGGTCCAGCACGCGCAGCCCGACCTTGGGCGCGAGCGCCTCGAAGTCGCTGATGGTCAGCACGCGCACGTTGGGCGTGTTGTACCACTGGTAGGGCAGCGCCTCCGACACCGGCATGCGGCCGCGGAACACCGACAGCCGGTGCGGCCAGTAGCCGAAGTTGGGAAACGACACGATGCATTCGCGCCCCACGCGCAGCGTCTCGCGCAGGACCTGCGCGGTGTTGTGGATGGTCTGCAGCGTCTGCGACAGGATCACCGTATCGAAGCTCTTGTCCTCGAACAGCGCCAGTCCGCCTTCCAGGTTCTGCTGGATCACGTGCACGCCCTTCTGCGCGCACGCCAGCACGCCTTCGTCCTGGATCTCGATGCCGTAGGCCTGCACGTCGAGCTCGTCCTGCAGCACGCGCAGCAGGCTGCCGTCGCCGCAGCCGAGGTCCAGCACGGTGGAATCGGGCTCGATCCAGCGCGCGATGGCGCGGAAGTCGGGGCGCAGCGCCAGGATGTTGGGGTTGGCAGCGGCGTTCATGCGCCAATCTCCTCGGCGATGCGCTGGTAGTAGGCGCGCATCAGGTTGTGGTAGCGCGCGTCGTCCAGCAGGAAGGCGTCGTGGCCGTGCGGCGCGTCGATCTCGGCGTAGCTGACCGGGCGCTTGTTGTCGAGCAGCGCCTTGACCAGCTCGCGGCTGCGGTTCGGCGCGAAGCGCCAGTCGGTGGTGAAGCTGGCCACCAGGAAGCTGGCGCGGGTCTGCGCCACCGCGCGCGTGAGGTCGCCGCCGAAGGCCAGCGCGGGATCGAAGTAGTCCAGCGCGCGCGTGATCAGCAGGTAGGTGTTGGCGTCGAAATACTCGGCGAACTTGTCGCCCTGGTAGCGCAGGTAGCTCTCCACCTGGAACTCGACGTCGAACGAGAAGCGGATGTCGTCGGTCTTGAGCTCGCGGCCGAATTTCTCGGCCATGTCCTCGTCGGACAGGTAGGTGATATGGCCGATCATGCGCGCCACGCGCAGGCCGCGCTTGGGCTTGACGTTGTGCGCGTAGTAGTTGCCGCCGTGGAAGTCCGGGTCCGACAGGATGGCGCTGCGCGCCACCTCGTTGAAGGCGATGTTCTGCGCCGACAGCTTGGGCGTGGAGGCCACCACGATGCAGTGGCGCAGCCGGTCCGGGTACATCAGGCTCCACGCCAGCGCCTGCATGCCGCCGAGGCTGCCGCCCATCACCGCGGCGAACTGCGCGATGCCGAACTGGTCGGCCACGCGCGCCTGCGCGTTGACCCAGTCTTCCACCGTCACCACCGGGAACATCGCGCCATAGGGCTTGCCGGTGGCCGGGTTGGGGCTCATCGGGCCGGTCGAGCCGAAGCACGAGCCGAGGTTGTTCACGCCGATGACGAAGAAGCGGTTGGTGTCGAGCGGCTTGCCGGGGCCGACCATGTTGTCCCACCAGCCCACGTCGTGCGGATCGTGCGCCGACACGCCCGCCACGTGGTGCGAGGCGTTGAGCGCGTGGCACACCAGCACGGCGTTGGAGCGCGCGGCGTTGAGCGTGCCGTAGGTCTCGACCATCAGGTCGTAGTCGGCGATCGAGGTGCCGTTGCGCAGCTTCAGCGGCTCGGGGAAATGCATGCGCCGCGGCGTGACGATGCCGACCGAATCGGCCGGCGGTGCCAGCGTGGCAGGAGGCGTAGCTACGTCTGTCATGAAGTGGGCCCGCCGGGAGACGGGCGTAAAAAAACCCGACCGGCATTTGCATGGCCGTCGCGTGCGGTTGCGGTTTGCATTTGCACGAACGGTGGCGCAGCCAATCGGGTTTTGCGCGGGCCTTGTCGCCGCTTGCCGGTGCCTTGCGTGGCAGGGTACCGGCCCAACCTCTTTAGCCGCATTTATATTGGCCGCCGCGACATCCCGACAAGGGAACCGTGGCTGCCGCGCGCCCGCAAGCCAGTCATCAAATCGGCGCGACGCGCTTATTATAGAGCAAACGGCGCCGGCGCCGCCTGCCCCGCGCCGTTGTCCCTACTGCCAGCGAGCCTTGCCTTGACGAACCCGCCCAGCATCCTGGTCATCGAAGACGAAGCCGCGATCGCGGACACCATCCTCTACGCGCTGTCCACCGACGGCATGTCGGTGGCGCATTGCGCGCTCGGTGGCGCGGCGCTGGCGCGGCTGCGCGCGCAGGTGCCCGACCTGGTGATCCTCGACGTGGGCCTGCCGGACATCAACGGCTTCGAGGTCTGCCGCACGCTGCGCACGTTCTCCGACGTGCCGGTGATCTTCCTGACCGCGCGCCATGAAGAGATCGACCGCATCGTGGGCCTGGAGATCGGCGCCGACGACTACGTGGTCAAGCCGTTCTCGCCGCGCGAGCTGGCCGCGCGCGTGCGCGTGATCCTGCGCCGCGCCGGCACGCGCGCTGCACCGCCACCAGCGCCGCCAGCCGCCGCCGCCGCGCAGGGATTCACGCTCGATGCCGACGGCGCGCGCGTGGCCTGGCGCGGCCGGTGGCTGGACCTGACCCGCTACGAATACTTGCTGCTGTCGCTGCTGCTGCGACACCCGGGGCGCATCTACTCGCGCGCGCAGCTGATGGCACTGGTCTGGCACGATGCCGCCGACACCATCGACCGCACCGTCGACACCCACGTCAAGACCGTGCGCGCCAAGCTGCGCGCGCTCGATCCCGGCTGCGACCCGATCCGCACGCACCGCGGCATGGGCTATTCGCTCGCGGCCTGATCCCGCTCTCTTCCTTCGCGCCCACGCATGCACATCGGCCTTCGCATCTTCTTCGGCTTCTTCCTGATCGTCGGGCTGGCGGCCTTCCTCACGCTGCGCGTGTTCGTGCAGGAGGTCAAGCCGGGCGTGCGGCAGGCGATGGAGGACACGCTGGTCGACACCGCCCACGTGCTCGCGGTGCTGGCCGCCGACGACCTCAAGAGCGGGCACATCGCCGACGGCGCCTTCGCGCGGCGCCTGGCGCGGCTGCGCGAGGACAAGGTCGACGCCAACGTGTGGGGCATGCACAAGGACGCGGTCGGCTACCGCATCTACGTCACCGACGAGCGCGGCATCGTGCGCTTCGACTCCGGCGACGCCGGGACAGGCGCGACAGGCGCCGACTACTCGCGCTGGAACGACGTCTACCGCACCCTGCGCGGCCAGTACGGCGCGCGCAGCACGCGCGCCGACCCGGACGACGACGCCAGCACCGTCATGCACGTGGCCGCGCCGATCCGCGACGGCGGCCGGATCATCGGCGTGCTGACCGTGGCCAAGCCCAACGTGACGATGGCGCCGTTCATCGCGCGCAGCCAGCGCAAGATCCTGCTCAACGGCCTGCTGCTGATGGGCTGCGCCTTCGCCATCGGCCTGGCCTGCACGCTGTGGCTGGTGCACGGCCTGCGCCGCCTGCAGCGCTACGCGCGCGCGGTGGCGGCCGGCGAGCGCGCCGAGATGCCGCTGCGCGGCGCCAGCGAGCTGGCCGAGCTGGGCCGCGCGGTGCAGGGCATGCGCGCGCGGCTGGAAGACAAGCAGTACGTCGAGCACTACATCCACACCCTCACGCACGAGATGAAGAGCCCGCTGGCGGCCATCGGCGGCGCGGCCGAGCTGCTGCAGGAGGACATGCCGGCGGCGGACCGCGGCCGCTTCGCCGCCAACATCGGCCGCCAGGCGCAGCGCCTGGAACAGATGATCCGCAAGCTGCTGGCGCTGGCCGCGCTGGAGCAGCGCCAGCGCCTGGAGACGCGCGAGCGCGTGGCGCTGCTGCCGCTGATCGGGCAACTGCTGCAGGAGCTGGAGCCGCGCGCGCGCCAGCGCGAACTGTCGCTGCGCCTGCTGCCGCCCGCGCAGCCGGACCCGGCCGTGGAAGGCGACCCGTTCCTGCTGCGCCAGGCGCTGGCCAACCTGCTGGAAAACGCGCTCGATTTCGCGCCGGCGGGCAGCGCGGTGGACATCTCGGTGGAGCAGGCCGGCGCCACCACCGCCGTGCGCGTGGCCGACCAGGGGCCGGGCATCCCGGACTACGCGCTGCCGCGCCTGTTCGAGCGCTTCTACTCGCTGCCGCGCCCGGGCGGCCAGGACAAGAGCACCGGGCTGGGGCTGTGCTTCGTGCGCGAGATCGCCACGCTGCACCAGGGCGCCATCGCGCTGGCCAACGGCGCGCGGGGCGGGGCCTGCGCCACGCTGACGCTGCCGTCGGCATAGCGCAGGCGGCGGCCGGTTCGCCACACATTCGCTTCACACAGGCTTCCGCGGCGCCTCACACGGCGGCGGCACACTGGCGGCATTCTCATTGCCGAGCCCAAAGGAAACCGCCGCTCATGCCGACCTATCTCCATTGCGCCCCGCCGCTGGCCCTCGCGGCCGCGCTCGGCCCGCGCCGCGTGCCGGCCGGCCTGCTGGCCGCCGGCGTGGCGGCCAGCGTGCTGCCGGACCTGGACATGCTCGCCGTCTGGCACGCCGGCGTGCGCTACGACACGGTGCTGGGCCACCGGGGCCTGACGCACTTGATCGGCTTCGCGCTGGCGCTCGGCCTGCTGGCCGCGCTGGCGGCGCGGCGCCGCGGCTGGCGGCCCGGCATCGCGTTCCTGTTCGTGGCGGCGAGCGCCGTGTCGCATCCGCTGCTGGACCTGCTCACCGACCGCGGCATCGGCTCGGCGCTGTTCTACCCGCTGACGGACCGGCGCGTGAACCTGCCGTGGCGGCCATTGCCGCTGTCGGCGGCGGGCCTGTTCGGCGTGGCGCGCCTACGGCTCGAATGCCTGTGGATCGGCCTGCCGCTACTGGCGGCGGGCACGCTCGGCGCCGGCCTGCGGCTGTGGCTGGAGCGCGCGGGGCTGGCGCGGCGTCCCGCGCTGGCCAAGTGAGGCGCGCATGAGACCGGCCACCGGCGCGGCCCTGGTCGCCACCAACCGCATCGACCGCTTCCTGACCGCGCCGCGCCCGGCGCTGGCGCTGGCGGGCACGCGGCGCGCGCTGTGCGAATTGCTCGCCTTCGGCATCAAGGAGGCGCGCGCCTGCCTGTTCGCCGGGCTGTTTTTCCTGGCGGTGTTCGCGGTGCCGCGCGGCGGCTGGCTGGGCATCCCGCGCTACGACCTGCTGCTGGCCGCGGCGCTCGCCATCCAGGCGGCGATGGTGTGGGCGCGGCTGGAAACCGTGGACGAGCTCAAGGCCATCAGCCTGTTCCACGTGGTGGGCTTCGCGCTGGAGGCGTTCAAGACTTCCGGCGACATCCAGTCGTGGAGCTATCCCGACTTCGCCTACACCAAGGTGCTTGGCGTGCCGCTGTTCGCGGGGTTCATGTACGCGGCGGTGGGCAGCTACATCATCCAGGCCTGGCGCATCCTCGGCGTCAGCGTGCGGCACCATCCGCCGCACTGGATGGCGGCCGCGATGGCGGTGCTGGTGTATGCCAACTTTTTCACGCACCACTATATCGGCGACTACCGCTGGTACCTGGCCTGCGGCATCTGCGGCCTCTACGCGCGCGCCACGGTGCGCTTCCGCCCGCTCGACCGCGAGCGCGGCATGCCGCTGCTGCTGGCCTTCGTGCTGATCGGGCTGTTCGTCTGGATCGCCGAGAACATCAGCACCTTCTTCTCGGTATGGCGCTATCCCGACCAGCTCGGCGCGTGGTCGGCGGTGCACGTGGGCAAGTGGAGCTCGTGGTCGCTGCTGATCGTGATGACCTTCACCATCGTGGCCAACCTCAAGCACATCAAGGCCAGCATCCACGTGCCGCGCTGATCGTGGCGGCTCAGCCCAGCAGCACGCGCAGTTGCGCGTCGGCGTTCTCGCTGGGCAGCTTGCGGAAGCCGCTCTTGGCGTAGCGGTGCCACTGGCCCTGCACCGCCGCCACGATCAGCGCGGCGCGCACCGGCACGTCGGCGTCGGCCGGGAAGGCGCCCTGGCTGATGGCGACCTTCAGGCACTGCCGCAGCGAGGCCTCGATGCGGTCCACCAGCTGGTTGATGCGCTCCTGCAGGCGGTCGTGCTCGCCGACCAGCGCCTCGCCGGTCAGCACGCGCGTCATGCCGGGGTTCTTCTCGGCGAACGACAGCAGCATGCGCACGATGGCGTGCGCCTGGCGCAGGCCGTTCTCTTCCTGCGTGGTGATCTGGTTGATGAGGCCGAACACGGTCTGCTCGATGAAGCCGATCAGGCCTTCGAACATCTGCGCCTTGCTGGCGAAATGGCGGTACAGCGCCGCCTCCGACACGCTCAGCTTGGCGGCCAGCGCGGCGGTGGTGATCTTCTCCCCGCGCGGCACTTCCAGCATGCCGGCCAGCGTCTGCAGGATCTGCACGCGCCGCTCGCCGGGGCGCGGCCGCTTGCGCACCGGCGCCCCGTCGGCGCCCGCGGCCGGCGCGCCGGCGGCCGCGGTGGTGCCCGCGGTGGTGCCGGCATTGCTGCCTGAAGCGGCGCCCGAGGGGCGCCCATTGCTCTGCATCATGACCCGATTCCCCGCATTCTTTGTTTGAGTTGATGCATGGATTGTACTTTTACGTCCACATAGCCGGGACGATTTACGATGCGCGCGCGCACCCGCGGCGCCGAAGCGGGCAGCGCCTGGGGCGCGGTGCCGCCCGCCGCGCCCTGCGCGGCCGCGGCCGGCGGGTCCTGCGTCTCGGCCGCCACCAGCGTCACCGAGCGCTCCTGCGCGGCGTGGCCGGCGCGCTGGCGGTCTTCGGCATCGAGCGTGCTGCGCAGCACGGCGTCGCCGCTCACGCCGGCCACCGCGGCATCGGCCGGCAGCGGCACCGCGTGCGGGCGCGACGGCGCCAGCGTGCGCAGGTAGCCCGTCACCCAGGCGGTGCGGATGCCGGTGCCGGCGTAGCGCTTGAGGTGGGACAGCGTGTCTTCCACCAGCACCGCGCGGTGCGGCGCCACGCCGTGCTGGGCCAGCAGCCGGCGCAGCATGCGGCGGTCGGGCTTGGGCCGCAGGTGGCCGTGCACCCACATGTCCTCGACCGCCACCACGCGCTCGAAGCAGTGCGCGATGCCGGCCACGCGCAGCACCGCGCGCGCGTACTGCGCGGGCGCGTTGGTGACGAGGATCTTGCGGCCCGGCAGGCGCATCAGGTGCGCGGCCAGCCCGCGCTGCACGCGCACCATCTGCGCCAGCTCGGGAAAATCGTGCGCGGCGCGCAGGAAGTCGGCCGGGTCCACGCCGTGGTGGCGGATCATGCCGAGCAGCGTGGCGCCGTAGCGCTGCCAGTACTTCACCCGTACCTCGCTGGCGGTGGCCTCGTCGCAGCCGATCACGCGCGCCACGTACGCCGTCATCAACCGGTTGATGGCCGGAAAGATCGCGTGCGAGGCGTCGTGCAGCGTGTTGTCGAGGTCGAACAGCCAGACGGTGCGGCCGGAATTGTCGCCGGCGGGGCGGCGGCGGCGCGCACCGCGCAGGCTGGGGCGCGGGGTCTGGGTGGGTGTCGGCACGCGGGAAGGGGAGGAAGGCAGGACCGGCCGCGCGCGGCGCGCGCGGCCGGCGGACGCCGCTCAGTGCGAGCGGATCATGGTGCCGAACGCCTGTTCGGTCAGGATTTCGAGCAGCAGCGAGTGTTCGATGCGGCCATCGACGATGTGCACCGAGTTGACGCCGCTCTTGGCCGCGTCCAGCGCCGACGAGATCTTGGGCAGCATGCCGCCGGAGATGGTGCCGTCGGCGAACAGCTCCTCGATCTCGCGCGCCGACAGGTCGGTCAGCAGGTTGCCGGCCTTGTCCATCACGCCCGGGATGTTGGTCATCATGACCAGCTTTTCGGCCTTGAGGATCTCGGCCATCTTGCCGGCGACCACGTCGGCGTTGATGTTGTAGGCCTGGCCGTCGTCGGAGAAGCCGATCGGCGAGATCACCGGGATGAAGGCGTCGTCCTGCAGCGCCTTGACCACGGCCGGGTTGATGGCCTCGATGTCGCCCACGTAGCCGATGTCGATGAAGGCGCCCGGGTTCTCGCGGTCCGGCATCTTCAGGCGCTTGGCGCGGATCAGGCCGCCGTCCTTGCCGGTCAGGCCCACGGCCTGGCCGCCGTACTGGTTGATCAGCATGACGATGTCCTGCTGGACCTCGCCGCCGAGCACCCACTCGACCACTTCCATCGTTTCTTCGTCGGTCACGCGCATGCCCTGGATGAAGGTGCCGACCTTGCCGACCTTCTTCAGCGCCTCGTCGATCTGCGGGCCGCCGCCGTGGACCACCACCGGGTTCATGCCGACCAGCTTGAGCAGGATCACGTCGCGCGCGAAGCCGTGCTTGAGCTTTTCCTCGGTCATGGCATTGCCGCCGTACTTGACCACGATGGTCTTGCCGTGAAACTTGCGGATATAGGGCAGCGCCTCGGCAAGGATTTCGGCCTTGAGGGCGGGGGCGATGGCGGCCACCGCAGTTGCGGCAGGCCCGGGGTTGTCGGCGTTCATGGCAAGGGACATCCGTGAGATTCAACAGGTATCATGGCGGTTCTGGCCGGCGGCAGGCAGGCGCGTCATGGGCATCGTGCCCCTGACAAGCCACCTCCGGCCGCGGCAGGCGCCGATTTTACAAGAAACCGGAGCGCACGCGAGCGGACCGTGGCGCAGCGGGGGCACAAGGCCGGCACATGCGTCCTGCGGCGCACCATGACGTCCCCTCCACGCAACAGTCCAGCCGGCGATCTGCCCGCCGGTCGCGCACAAGTCTCGCTACACATTAGAACAGCGGCATGACAAAGAGCCTGCACCCTGACAAACCCGATGCCCTGCGCACCGACAGGCGCCGCCCGGGCACCGCAGACAATGCCGGCAAGCCCGGCGCCGCGCCGTGAGCGACCCGGCCACCGTGCTGACCGGCCAGCTGCGCCCGGTCGAGCATTGCGGCGCCTGCGGCGCCGGCTTCGTGTGCGGCTACGCGGCCGGCCTGCCGCAGTGCTGGTGCGCCAGCCAGCCGCTGCTGCCGGCGCGGCTGATCGTGCCGGGCCGGCACTGCCTGTGCCCGGCTTGCCTGGCCAGGCGCCGCGAGGCCGCCGAAGCGGCGCCCGGCGCCGCCTGAGCGGCGGGCCTGCCGCGGTGCCCCGCGCAAAATATTGCGCAACGAATTTCCATTTCCCATTCATGCGGCTACTATTCGCCCCATGAATGATCTACGTGCAATCGACCTGAACCTGCTGGTGGTGCTGGAAGCGCTGCTGGCCGAACGACATATCTCGCGCGCGGCGCTGCGCCTGCACCTGAGCCAGCCGGCCGTCAGCCACGCGCTGGGCCGCCTGCGCCAGTTGCTGGACGACCCGCTGCTGGTGCGCGGCCAGGGCGGGCTGGTGCCGAGCCCGCGCGCCCACGAGCTGGCCGGGCCGCTGGCCGAGGCGCTGGCGCAGGTGCGCATCCTGCTCGGGCCGACGGGCTTCCAGCCCGCCACGGCGCGCCGCAGCTTCCGCCTGGCCATGTCCGACTACGGCGCGATGGCGCTGCTGCCCGGCCTGCTGCGCGCGGTGCGCAAGGCCGCGCCGGGCATCGACCTGGTGGTCTCGCAGGCCAGCCGCGAAGGCATGGTGGCCAAGGTGGCGGACGGCGAGATCGACCTCGCGCTGGGCGTGTTCGAGGCGCCGCCCGAAGGCATGCGCGGCGCGCCGCTGTTCGAGGAAGCCTATGCCTGCATGGTGGATGCGGCCACGGTGCGCGGCCAGGGCAAGCTGGACCAGGTGGCTTACCTGGCTCGCTCGCACGTGCTGGTGTCGGCCCACGGCGAGCGCGTGGACGCCATCGACGCCGCGGTGGCCAAGGCCGGCGGGCGGCGCAAGATCGCCTGCGTGCTGCCCCACTGGAGCGTGGCGCCGGCGCTGATCGCCGGCACCAACCTGGTCCTGACCACCGCGCGCCGCAGCCTGGCCGCGTTCGAGGACGACGCGCGCTTCGCGGTGTTCGAGCCGCCCTTCGCGCTGCCGGGCTTCACCTTCAGCCTGATCTGGCACGACCGCACCGACGCCGACCCGGGCCAGACCTGGCTGCGCGAGCGCGTCAAGGCGGTGGCGGCCGGCGACGAGCCCGGCGACGCGATCAGCCTGCGCCGCTGAGCCGCGCCGGACCGCTGACCGGACCGCCGGAGCGCGCAACCGCCGGCCGGAGCCGGGACTTCAATTTCAGTGCTTGTGGTCGCCGTGCGCGCCGGCCGCGGGCGCGCCGGCCCCGAGGTCGCGCACCTCGGCGTCCACCTTCTCCTCGATCACCTTGCCGCCCTGCTCGATCCTGAGCGTCAGCGGCACGGTGTCGCCCTTCTTGAGCGGCGCCTTGAGGCCCATCAGCATCACGTGGTAGCCGCCCGGCTTGAGCTCCACGTCCTGCATGCGCGGCAGGTCCAGCGCGCCGACCGCGCGCATGCGCATGACGTTGCCGTCCATCTTCATTTCATGGACCTCGGCGGTGGCCGCGGCGGGCGTGCTCACGCCGACCAGTCTGGCCGTCTCGTGCGCGTGCAGGGTCATGAACACGCCGGTCGCGGTCTGCGCCGGCACGGTGCCGCGGGCCCAGGCGTTGCTGACGTCGACCTGCGCGAAGGCCGCGCCCGAACAGAGCGCGGCCAGCACGGCAGCGGCGGCGGGCAGGGCGGCGAGGAATCTGGCTTGCATGGGAATCTTCTCCACTGAACTTCACTTGCGTCGCAAAGGCGCCATTAGACCATGCCGGCGCGGGCGGCGTGGCCGGCGCCGGCGGTCAACGAACCAGTCTGGCAGCGCGCCGCGGGGTGGCCAATGCGGCACGGTGTCGCATAATGCGGGCCCGCGCCGCGCCATTGTTAAACTCGCGGCATGGATACCTCCTCCGCCGTGCCGCCCGGCCCGGCCTCTCCCGCCGCCGCGTCCGCCGCTGCCGCTGCCGCCGCGGCGACCTCCGCCCGCACCGGCCCGCTGCGCCACAACCTGGTGAGCCTGCGCCGCCTGTTCTGGCTGCGCTGGGCGCTGCTCGGCGGGCAGGCGCTGCTGCTGGTGTCGTGCGAGGCGGTGGCCGGCGTGATCCTGCCCTACAGCCCGCTGCTGGCCATCCTCACGCTGCAGACGCTGTTCAACCTGCTGACCGGGCTGCGCCTGCGCCACCAGCGCGGGCGCGGCGCGCGGCCCAGCGACGCCGAGCTGATGGGCCAGCTGCTGGTCGACCTGACCGCGCTGTCGGCCGCGCTGTTCTTCACCGGCGGCGCGACCAACCCGTTCGTCTCGTTCTACCTGCCCGGCCTGGCCATCGCCGGGGCGGTGCTGCCGTGGCGCCTCGTGGTGGTGCTGGCCTTCTACGCGATGGCCTGCTACAGCGTGATGCTGATCGAGTACGTGCCGCTGAACCTGCACAACCCGGACAACGCCATCACCTACCACCTCGCCGGCATGTGGCTGAACTTCGTCGTCAGCGCCACCATGATCGCGGTGTTCGTGGCGCGCCTGTCCAACGTGCTGCGCCAGCGCGACGCCGAACTCAACCTCGCGCGCGAGCAGTTGCTGCGCGACGCGCGCATCGAGGCGCTCAACGACCAGGCCGCCGCCGTGGCGCATGAGATCGGCACGCCGCTGGCCACGCTCGCGGTGATCGCGGGCGAGCTGCGCGCCGACGCCGCCGACGCGCGCCTGGGCGCCACCCCGGTCAACGCCTACCTGCCCGACCTGCAGACCGTGGAGCAGCAGCTCGACCTGTGCAAGTCGATCCTGGCGCGCCTGCGCGACGACCACCAGACCGCCGCGCCGCAGCGCGTGGACGCGTGGCTGGACGGCTTCGTCGAGCGCTGGCAGTTGCGCCACCCGCATGCGCGCCTGGAAGCCAGCGCCATCGGCGAGGCCGCCGCGCTGCCGGTGGAGGCCGCGCGCGTGGGCCAGATCCTGACCATCCTGCTCGACAACGCCGCGCGCAGCCAGCTCGCCGCCGGCCACGCGCAGGTGCCGCTGCGCCTGGCCATCGTGCTCGACAAGCAGGAGGGCCAGCCCACGCTGACCTTCCGCGTCACCGACCGCGGCCTCGGCATCCCGCCGGCGCAGCGCGCGCGGCTCGGCGAGGCGCCCATGAGCAGCATGCACGGCGGCCAGGGCATCGGCGCCTACCTGGCGCAGAGCGCCGCGCTGCAGATGGGCGGCTGGCTGGCCTGGCACGACCACCACGAAGGCGGCACCGTGGCCGAGCTGCATCTGCCCGAGCCTGCCGCCGCGCCGCCCGAAGCCCAACCGATTGCCTCACCCGCGGCCCCATCCACGGCCGCACCCACGACAACGAGCCAGCCATGACCGACGCCTCCCACGACCCCGCCGCCACGCAGCAGCCCGGCACCGGCGATGCCGGCCCCTTCCTGGTCATCGACGACGATGCCGTGTTCGCCGGCGCGCTGGCGCGCGCGCTCACGCGCCGCGGCTACGCGGTGCAGATCGCGCATACCGGCGCGCAGGCGCTCGCGCTGGCCGCGCAGACGCCGTTCGCCTACATCACGCTGGACCTGCACCTGAGCGCGCCGCCCGAGGCCGGCAGCACCGCGCCGGCGGAATCCGGCCTGCACCTGGTCGGGCCGCTGCGCGCGGCCCTGCCGGACGCGCGCATCCTGGTGCTGACCGGCTACGCCAGCATCGCCACCGCGGTGGCGGCGGTCAAGCATGGCGCCGACGAGTACCTGGCCAAGCCGGCCAATGTGGATTCGATCCTGACCGCGCTGATGGCGGGGGTATCGGAAGACGCGGCCGAAGCCGCGATGGAAGAGCCGGTGCCGCTGTCGGTGGCGCGCCTGGAGTGGGAACACATCCAGCGCGTGCTGGCCGAGCACGACGGCAATATCTCGGCCACCGCGCGCGCGCTCAACATGCACCGGCGCACGCTGCAGCGCAAGCTGGGCAAGCGGCCGGTCTCGCGCTAGCGCGGCGCGCGGGCCGCGCGCGGCATCGTCAGAGCCGCAGCTGGACGTAGTCCCAGTCGAGATCGTCTTCCCGCACCGGCTGCTGCGCCACGCGCAGCGCGTCGCTGGCATGGCGGTCGGCGCGCGAGCCGAGGTCGCCGGCCTCGACCGCCAGTTCGGCGGCGGGCGGCACGGCGTCGGCGCGCGTGCCGGCTTGTGTCTCGGTGCGCGTTTCAGTGTGCGTGTCGGTGCGCGTGCCGGTGTGTGTGTCGGCGGCGGCGCGGATCGCGGCGGGCGTGGCCAGCGCCGCGTGTGGCGCGACATCGGGGCGCGCGCACAGGAACAGGGTGGCGGCGGCCATGCCGCCCAGCACGGCGAAATAGGACAGCAGCTCGCGCTTCATTTCGGTCCTCCTGCCTGATCGGTTTGCGGTTGTTGTCATGAAGGCCGCCGGCGGCATGGCCGGCAGCCTCCGTGGAACGACCCGCCGCGGGGCCGTGGAGATGACCTGCGCCGCTGCACCGTCAAGTCCCCGCCGGCCGGAGCGCGGCGCGGATGGCTGGTGAGAGCGGCAAGCCGGCTCCCCAGGGAGAGAGCCGGCCGCCACTTTGTCATCGCACGGCAGCGCTTGCCAGCGCGCTTACCAATGCTTACGGTCCTTACCAGCGCGTGTCACGCTCCCACGCTTTCATTTCATCCTCGACACGTTCCTTGGTATAGCCGTACCGTTCCTGGATGCGGCCGGCAAGCTGGTCGCGCTTGCCCTGGATCTGCGTGAGGTCGTCGTCGGTGAGCTGGCCCCACTTCTCCTTGATCTTGCCCTTGGCCTGATCCCACTTGCCTTCGATCTGATCCCAGTTCATGGTTGCTCCTTGGTCGCGATTGCGGTGGACGGGGGCGCCGCGGCGCGGCTGGCCGGCCCGGTTGCTGCTGGTTTCGGCGCTGGTTTCGGCGCTGGTTTCAGGTTACTTGGCGTACCTGGCCTGCACGTTGGCCTGGCACTTGTCCTTGGCGTCGCCGGACAGCGCGTCGCACTTTTCCTTGTCGGCCTTGTAGCTGGCGTCGACGGTGTCCTTCCTGGCGTCGCGGCGCGCCTCGGCCACGTCGGTACTGGTGCCGGTGGCGGCGGCCTTGTCGACCTTGGCCGCGCCGAGCGCCTGCTCGTGGGCGGCCTTGGCTTCCTTCACGCACACGTCCTTGTCGTTGCCCTTGCGGTCGTCGCACTTTTCCTTGGCGACGTCGTAGTCGGCGTCGGCCTTGACCTTCTCGGCCTTGGCGCGGGCCTTCGCGGTGCCGTCGCGGGTGGCTTCGGCGTTGGCCTTGGCCACGTCCTGGTCGCGCCTGGCCTCCTTCACGCACACGTCCCGGGCGTTGTCCTTGAGGCTGTCGCAGCGGGCCCGCGCGGCCTTGTAGCCGGCGTTGGCCGTCTTCACGGCGGCGTCATAGTCCGCCCTGGATCCCGGCGCGCCCTGGGCCAGCGCATGACCGGCGGGGGCGGCGATCATCATCGAACATGCTGTGGCAATCAGCCATTTCTTCATCATGTCATGCTCCTTTTCAGTGACGGCATGGCGTGGATGGCGGCTCCGGCCTGCGGTCCGCTCTGGCCCACACCGTATGAACAGGTTACGCAGCAAGCCCGCGCGCAAGCAGGCGTGCGGCTCCGAAAGCCGCGTCAGACGATTCCCACAGTTGGCATAAGCAGGCCTCAAATGCCGATCGCCCCGCGTGGAGCGTGTCCACGCGGGGCGATCGGGGCTGGCTGCCGGGGCGGCGGCTTACAGCACGTAGCGCGACAGGTCCTCGTTGCCGGCGAGGTCGCCGAGCCGCTCATCGACATAGGCGGCGTCGATGGTGACGGTCTCGCCCGACGACTTGGCGGCGTGGAAGGACAGGTCCTCCAGCAGCCGCTCCATCACCGTGTACAGGCGGCGCGCGCCGATGTTCTCGACCTTCTCGTTGACCGAGAACGCGATCTCCGCGAGGCGGCGGATGCCGTCCGGCGCGAACACGAGCTGGACCTGCTCGGTGCCGAGCAGCGCCTGGTACTGCTTGGTCAGGCTGGCGTCGGTCTGCGTCAGGATGGCTTCGAAGTCGGACACCGACAGCGACTCCAGCTCGACGCGGATCGGGAAGCGGCCCTGCAGTTCCGGGATCAGGTCGCTCGGCTTGGACAGGTGGAACGCGCCGGAGGCGATGAACAGGATGTGATCGGTCTTGATCATGCCGTACTTGGTGTTCACCGTGGTGCCCTCGACCAGCGGCAGCAGGTCGCGCTGCACGCCCTGGCGCGACACTTCGCCGCCGCCCACTTCGCTGCGGCTGGCGATCTTGTCGATCTCGTCCAGGAACACGATGCCGTTCTGCTCCACGTTGGCCACCGCCTTGTGCTTGAGCTCCTCGTCGTTGAGCAGCTTGGCGGCTTCCTCGTCGATCAGCAGCTTGAACGCTTCGGCCACCTTCATCTTGCGGCGCGCCTTCTTGCCCTGGCCCAGGCCCGCGAACATGGTGCGGATCTGCTCGGTCATGTCTTCCATGCCCGGCGGGCCCATGATGTCCATGCTGGGCGTGCCGGCGGAGACCTCGAGCTCGATTTCCTTGTCGTCGAGCTGGCCTTCGCGCAGCTTCTTGCGGAACACCTGGCGGGTGTTGGAATCCTTTTCCTCGGGCTGGTTGAAGCCGATGTCGCGCGGCGGCGGCAGCAGCACGTCGAGCAGGCGGTCCTCGGCGGCTTCCTCGGCCTTGGTGCGCACCTTCTTCATCTCGGACTCGCGCGCCTGCTTGACCGCCATCTCGGCGAGATCGCGCACGATGGTGTCCACGTCGCGGCCGACGTAGCCCACTTCCGTGAACTTGGTCGCCTCGATCTTGATGAAGGGCGCGTCGGCCAGCTTGGCCAGGCGGCGCGCGATCTCGGTCTTGCCGACGCCGGTCGGCCCGATCATGAGGATGTTCTTCGGGGTGATTTCCTGGCGCAGGGGTTCTTCCACCTGCTGGCGGCGCCAGCGGTTGCGCAGCGCGACGGCCACCGCCTTCTTGGCCTTGTTCTGGCCGATGATGTGCTTGTCGAGTTCGGAAACGATTTCCGACGGGGTCATGGTATGCGGCATGGTATCCGTTCAAGAAAGGAGACGCGCAGGCCTCGCGCCGGCGGCGGCGCGGGAGCCGGCCGACGCTTATTCCAGCGTCTCGATGACGAAGTTGGTGTTGGTGTAGATGCAGAGCTCGCCGGCGATGCCGAGCGACTTTTCCACGATGTCCCTGGGCCCGAGGTCGGTGTTCTCCACCAGGGCCTTGGCCGCCGACTGGGCGTAGACGCCACCCGAGCCGATCGCGGCGATGCCGCCTTCGGGGTCGAGCACGTCGCCGTTGCCGGTGATGACCAGCGTGGTGTCGCGGTCCGCGGTGATGAGCATGGCTTCGAGCCGGCGCAGCGCGCGGTCCGAGCGCCAGTCCTTGGCGAGGTCGACGGCGGCGCGGGTCAGGTTGCCCTGGTATTTCTCGAGCTTGGCCTCGAAGCGGTCGAGCAGCGAGAACGCGTCGGCCGTGCTGCCGGCGAAGCCGACCAGGACCTTGCCGTTATAGATGCGGCGCACCTTGCGCGCCGTGCCCTTCATGACGACATTGCCGAGAGTGACCTGACCGTCACCGCCGAGCGCAACCTGGTTGCCGCGCCGCACGCTGACGATGGTAGTGCCGTGATACTGTTCCATGATGCCTTCGCGAGAATATGTCTGGGGGCTACTTGGCGACGGTAGCAACGAATTCAAGGGCCGCGGCGGCGACGCCCCGACCGGCTGCCGGACGGCGGCACCAGACCAATATAGACGAGCGCCGCGCGGCGCAGCGGACAGGCCGGGCCGCCAACGGGCCAGCCCGGCAGACCCGGCGGGATGCCGGCCGGCCGCGCGGGAACGGCGCAGAAGCGGCGCAAGAGCGGCGCAAGAGCGGTGCAGAAACGGCGCAGAAGCGGCGCAAAAGCAAAAAGGCCACGCGTCGCGCGTGGCCTTTTCTTCATTCCGGCTGGCCGGAGGCTCAGTCGGCGTACACCCCGGCCTTCTTGATGACCGGCGTCCACTTGCCGATTTCGGCGGTCAGGAAGGTCTTGAGCGAATCCGGCGTGGCGCGCTGGGCCGGCACCGCCTCGGCGCCCAGCTCGGCCATCTTGGCGCGGAAGTTGGGGTCGGTCACGGCCTTCTGCAGCGCGGCGGACAGCTTGTCCACCACCGGCTTGGGCGTACCCTTGGGCGCGTACATGGCGTGCCAGATCTTCACTTCCACGCCGGGCAGGCCCTGCTCGGCCGCGGTCGGGATGTCCTTGAACGCTTCCACGCGGCGGCTCTGCATGGCGGCGTAGGGCTTGAGCGAACCGGCCTTGAGCTGGCCGGCGATATTGGTGGTCTGGTCGCACATCAGGTTGACCTGCCCGCCCAGGATGTCGGTCAGCGCCGGCGCCGTGCCCTTGTAGGGCACCGTGGTCAGCTCGGTCTGGATCGCGCTCTGGAACAGCAGCCCGCACAGGTGCGAGGCCGAGCCGATGCCGGCGTTGGCCAGCGACAGCTTGGCGGCGTTGGCCTTGATGTACGGCAGCAGGTCCTTGAAGTTGTTCGGCGGCAGGTTCTTGTTGCCGACCATCACCATCGGCACGTCGGCGATCTCGCCCACGGTCTCGAAGTCCTTGAGCGGATCGAAGCCGAGGTTGCGGTACAGCGCCGGCGCCGTCGACATGCCGATGTGGTGGATCAGGATGGTGTAGCCGTCGTTCTTGGACTGGGCGACCTTCTTGGCGCCGATGGTGCCGCCGGCGCCGCCGAGGTTCTCGATCACCATCGTGGTGCCCAGGTGCTTGGACATGATCATCACCAGCTCGCGCGCGAC
>NZ_AQPL01000331.1:0-7043 GCF_000395345.1 Cupriavidus sp. WS
TCGTGGTGCCCAGGTGCTTGGACATGATCATCACCAGCTCGCGCGCGACCTTGTCGGTCGGGCCGCCCGCCGCGAACGGCACCACGGCCGAGACCGGCTTGCTGCCCGGGAATTCCTGCGCCTGCGCGCCCGCCTGCGTGCCCATCACGCCCACCGCCAGCGCGGCTGCGACAAATTGTGCAACTCGTTTCATGCTATCTCCTGGATACCCGCCTCATTCCCCGTTTGGCGCCGTCCCGGCCGGAGCGGCGCGCCCGTCCTCGCGGACGGAGCGCGGCCGTTCCCGCGCCGCCGTCCCGATCCGAGCGATCCCGACGGCGGCGCCGACCATGACACGGGCACGGCGCACCGGCCCGCGGCAAGGGCCGCGCAACCGGAGCGCAATGCTATCAATTAAGAAAAGTCTTAAATACTCGGAAAAACCCGCTAAAAACTCTTTCCAAGAGGAATTTTTCTCGCATTGAAGAGGGCAGCGGCACACGAGGCAGACCAGAGCAAAGAGGGATTCGTGATTGTCGGTGCGACGCGCTAAGCGGTTTCACAGCCAAGGGAATGCACTGAAGCTCCTTTATGGCTCTTTAGTCACAAATGATGATCTGACGGCCTCAGTAGAGAATTGATCAATGGATGGACGCAAACTTGCGATTCAAGTATGGCGAGGGGACCGGCTAGCCTGCTTTTGAGCCGCTAACGGTTCGGCCGTCTGTGGTCGCACTCCGCCCGCCATTGCGACGAGGTCCCGAGAACCCCAACGCAAGTGCGGCAACGGATCAAGATGGCGCGTACCGTTCCTTTATATCGGTCCCTTGACGGATTGGAGGCATCTACTACGTTCACTCCCCCTCATTACTCTCCCCGCCATTGGGCATGAGGCCATAATAAATAAATTCTGATATTAAATATATTCATCAAAAACCCGTACTCGTACTAAATACATGATCACGAGTTCATGATAAAAATATGATTCATGACCCCATCAAACCCATCGCCACCCGTTACCCCCGACAAACCAAAACAGAAAACGCCTCATTAAAATCAAAAACAAATGGACAAATACCCACTCAAGACATGACATCAAATTTTGAATTTGCATTCAGCCAAACAGAACTGACAAACGATCTAGAATCACCATTTATATCTACACAAACAAGATCGCATTTTATCCAAATTTCTCAATTACCATCACATAACTTGGATCCCACAAAACCAATTACTCACGAATGATTCGCCCTCATATTTAATAAGACATGACCACCTCAGTAATCCTTAAAAAATCTCTTATTAGATAGTTTTGTGAGCACATTCAGCCCATAGGAAACCGATACGTGTTGCGAACACGGCCAGGGAGGAGCCAGAATGGATTTGCAGGCGCTGAAGATATTTAAGGCCGTAGCAAACGAAGGCGGTATCGCTCGCGCCGCCAACGTGTTGAACTGCGTCCAATCTAATGTTTCTACGCGGCTGCGACAACTCGAGAGTCGACTGGGCATTCAGCTCTTTCACCGCCGGAACGGGCGTCTCGTTATCACCAGCGAAGGGCTGCAATTGCTCGACTATGCGGAGCGGATACTCAAACTTGCAGACGAAGCGCAATCAGTCGTCAGGGGTGGCGGAGAGCCCGCCGGCAAACTTCGGATTGGCGCCACTGAGGTTACTGTCACCGCCCACCTGCCGCGCCTGCTGGCAAGTTTCCATCGGCGCTTTCCCAAAGTCGAGATGACAATTGAGACTGGGTCGATCGAACAAGTCATGAAGGCGATCCTCGCCGACCGCCTGGATATCGCGCTCCTGCCTTCCAGGGTCATGACAGGCGAATTGGCCGAGGAGGAGGCATTCGACGATGAACTCCTGCTGATCACCGACAGCAATCATCCGGCCGTCCTGTCGACAGCAGATCTCAAGGATTGCAGCTTTCTCGCATTTCGCCAGGATGGCTTCCACCGGGCACGTTTCGAGAACTGGTTGGCTGGAGTCAAGCCAAAGATCACCCTTGAGTTCAGCGCGCTCGAGGTCATCATCGCATGCGTGGCTGCTGGTATGGGAGTTTCCCTGATACCGCGCTCCCTCATTGAGAGCAGAAACCTAGCTAGCCTCATTAAATGCCACACGCTGCCGGCAGACATCGCGAGCGACCCGGTGCGGATTGCTTGGCGCAAGGAAATTGTCCGGCACCGCGCACGGGACGAGTTCATCCGCTGCCTAAAGGGGCACTGACCCTCCCCCGAATACTAGGTGGTGGTCGTTATATGAGGCAACATCCAAACGACAAAGGGGAAGATTTCTAATGCTTGATGTCATTCTCATCACCTTGGGTGTTGTGGTAGTGACGCTCTCTTCGCTCTACAAGATTATCCTATTGCTCAATCAAGCCCATCAGCACACCGCCGCGCGCCGAAAGAAAAGCGGCAATTGCGCCACATAGTCCTGTGGCAAACGCACGCGCCGTCCGGCCAAGCGGGGTCTGGCTATGCCCGCAACCGAATGGCGTTCCCACCTGTGCCCCGCGGCGCGGCGGAATGCTCTCGCCGCACGGGACCAGGAACTTGCTTCACTTTGGAGAAACAATCAATGCCACGCTCGCTATCTACTCCACTGACTCAACGACTCGGTATCGCCTTCCCGATTGTGCAGGGTCCGATGAACGGCGGCTCGACGCCCGCGATGGTTGCCGCTGTCTCCAATGCAGGCGGCCTCGGCTCGCTTGCCGCTGGTGGCCTCGCGCCCAACGAGATACGCTCACAAGTCGCCTCTATCCGAGCGCAAACGTCCAACCCGTTCAACATCAACCTGTTCGTGCTTGACAAGCCCACGCCGACCGACGACGAGGTTCGTTGCGCGCTCGATCAGTTGCAGCCAATACGTGCCGAGCTAGGCCTCGTGCCAGGCCAGCCGCAGGAGTTCTACTGCGAGGATTTTCAGCAACAATTTGACACGCTCGTGGATCTGAGGGTGCCAGTGGTAAGTTTCACGTTCGGTCTACTTGATGCACCGTCTGTCCAGCGCCTGCACAAAGCGGGCAGCCTTGTCATCGGCACGGCCACGAGTATCGCGGAAGCCCTTGCATGGGAAGCCAGCGGCGCCGACATCATTTGCGCGCAGGGCACCGAGGCCGGAGGTCATCGTGGCACGTTCCTCGGCCACCCTGACAACAGCATGATCGGTTCACTCGCGCTGATTCCGCAAATCGTCGACGCTGTCGCGCTACCGGTGATCGCGGCGGGCGGCATTATGGATGGACGCGGCATCGCCGCCGCACTGACGCTTGGAGCCCAAGCTGCGCAACTCGGAACGGCGTTCCTAACAAGCGCCGAATCGCCAATCCATCCGGCCTGGAGGAAGGAGATCCGTCTTTCGACTGACACGTCAACCCGGACCAGTCGGACATTCACCGGCCGCGCCGCACGCGGCATCACCAACGACTACATGACACGCATGGCCGAGCATGAGCAGGACATCCCCTCATACCCCATCCAGAATGCGCTTACGATGGAAATTCGCAAGGCAGCTGGGGTAGCAAACCGTTCGGACTTGATGTCGCTTTGGGCCGGCCAGGCCGCAGGAATGAGCCGGTCGCGCGACGATGGAGTTTCAGCCGCCACGCTAGTGAATACACTGGCTAAAGAAACAATCGCCGCATTTGGTTGACCTCCGCCACAGAAGCGGGCCCCGCCCGTATGCTACAGATCGAAGCGCGGCGTCAACGATGACGTGCTTCGAACCTACTTGAACACCACGGTCTTGTTGCCATTCAGCAAGAGACGGCGCTCCGCAAACCACTTAACTGCCCGTGCCAGCACAACGCATTCCGTATCCTGCCCGACCTCCGACAGCGCCTCGGGCGACATCGCATGATCGATCCGCGCTACGTCCTGCTCAATGATCGGCCCCTCATCCAAATCGCGCGTTACGAAATGCGCTGTCGCGCCGATCAGCTTTACGCCGCGTGTATGTGCTTGGACGTAGGGCCGTGCGCCCTTGAAACTAGGCAGGAATGAGTGATGAATATTGATAATTCGGCCTTTCATTGCATCGCAGAATTCTCCTGACAGAATCTGCATGTACCGTGCCAGCACCATTAGTTCAATGCCCTGCGCCTCCACGAGCTCCAAAATAGCCTGCTCCTGCAAAGCCCGATTCTCGGCTCCCCCGCAAGGTGAAAGCGGTAGATGGTAGAACGGCAGACTGTACCCATCAACGAGCCGGTTGAGGTCGCGATGATTTGATACGACGCCGCAGACCTCAACCGGCAAGGTACCACTCGCGTGTCGGAACAATAGATCGTTTAGACAATGTCCAAGCCTCGAGGCTAACAGTAGCACTCGCAGACGGTGCGGCGTCGTGAACAGTTGCCACTGCACGCTCGGCGAATGGCCCAGTAGAGTAATACCGGCACGCAACGCCTTCTCCGAAATGTCCCCATTGTCCACAACAAAGACGATCCGCATGAAGAGGCGTTGCGATGATGAATCAGAGAATTGTGCTGATTCCAGTATGTGCCCATGTAGTTCTGTCAACAGACTGGACACCTGGTGAAACACACCTCGCAGCGCCGGGAAAGATGCAACCAAAACGTATTGGACACTCGTCGGCATCCGCCCCTCCATCGAATGAGACTCGCTTTGCCTCAACACGACGCTTCCTTTGTGTCAGTTAGTGGGAGTGTTTTACCGCGAAGCCCCACCTCGTTCAGATGGTCGACCACATTGCCGAGTCGGCGAATGCCTTCGATGATGTCCCCGGGAGGTAGCGCACAGAACGGCACGCGCAGAAATTGATAGCCGGGATCGATATCGAAAAACGCACTCCCCGACGATAGGATGAGCCCCACGCCGCGCGCCGCGACTTGCAATGATTTCTCTTCAATAAGATTACCGAGCCTCAGCGCTACAAAGAAGCCGCCTTCCGGATGGGTGAACAGACGCCCAGGAAGGGAGTCGTCGATTGCTTGTACACAGGCGTCGAGCCTCGGACGATAGAGTTGCCTCAATCGGTCAAGCTGCAATGGTAATTGACCATCTGCGCACCAAGCAGCCACGACGCCCTGCGCGAAGAAGCACGGCGCAATGTAATTTCGCTCGGCGACACTCGTAACTCGCTTTACGACTTCATCAGGCGCAACCAAGAATCCGGTCCTCACGCCAGGACTGATCAGCTTAGTGAACGAACTCAAATGCAGCGTCAGTTCCGGAGCCATGCTGCGGATCGACGGAATTGGTATTCCCGTATACCGCAAGCAGCAGTATGGCCCGTCCTCGACAATCAGGAATTGGTGCTCGCGTGCCAAGCGAACCATCGCCCGCCTCACATCGAGACTCATGCACGCCCCTGTCGGATTATGGAAATCCGGAATGAGGTACACCAACTTTGGCACGTGCCGATGCAACTCATGCTCGAACACATCGACGCAGATTCCGTGCTCGTCAATGTCGATGCCAACTATCTCCACGCCATGCTGCCGTAGGGTCGTGATGGCGCGGTCATAGGTCGGACGTTCGACGAAAACGACATCGCCGGGCTCAAGATACGCATCGCAGATGAACTTGAAAATCTCCAGCGAGCCGTGACCGATCAGTACATTTGCTATCGCACAGTTGAACCATGATGCAATGTATTCGCGTAGCGGCGGATATCCGGCAGGCGAACCATACTGCAGCATTCGGGCGGCATCACGCGCGAGAGCCGTGGCTGTCATTGAGCGCAATGAGTCGGACGGGAATGATCGCGGATCGGGTACGCCGCGCGAAAAATCAATGATTCTCATGGCGAGGCCTTTCGGCTGTATCAGTTAACAAACGAAACGGACCGTGCCACGTGCACGCGGATCGGAAGCCGCTTCTGGCAAGTCGCCTCTGACGCGGATTACTTGCACGTCTCCGTTGGTGAAGCGCGGCTGCAGGTTGTAACCGCGCGTGATGAGCTCCTCTGCTAACGCACCCTCGATCGGTGCGTAAGGTTCCCAGTACACCGTGTTGACGGGCAGCAGTTGATGATGTACGCGCATCTTCGCGATGGCCGTTGTCAACGGCATGTCGAAATCATAGATGTTGCTGATCACTTGGAAGATAGACCCGAATATCCTCGAACCTCCCGGGGTGCCGATAACAAGTTCCACCCGACCGTTCTTCGTCAAGATCGTGGGCGTCATTGACGACAACATGCGCTTGCCCGGCGCGATCGCGTTGGCATCCGCGCCAACGACACCAAACCGGTTAGCCGCACCAGGCTTTGCGGAGAAGTCGTCCATGCCGTTATTGAGCAGGAAGCCGGCACCTTCTACCACAACCCCACTACCGAATTTCGAATTCAGAGTGTAAGTATTGGACACCGCGTTGCCAAACTTATCTATGATCGAGAAGTGTGTAGTTTCCTCGCTTTCCTCGAACCCTGGCTTGACGACGTTCACCAGCGACGGTAACGCGAGATCTATTTCCGCTGCGCGCCTTCGGATGTATGCGGAAGACAGCAACGAATCGACCGGCATGGTGTGAAAGTCGGGGTCGCCCAGATACTCGGCACGGTCAGCAAACACACGCTTCAGCATCTCTGCGACGAGGTGGACGTACTGGGTCGAATTGTGAACAACACCCGCGAACGCGGCCCCAAGCTCAGTCCTCATCCTTAGCAACTGGATCAAGCCGACCCCACCGGAACTGGGCGGCGGCGCGGTCACGATATTGTGTCCATTCCAGCTCTCGACGAGTGGCTCGCGCCAGATCGCGCGATAGTCGCGCAAATCGGCATGAGTAAGCGACATGTCTCTGTCGGTCAATTGCCTGACGAGCAAACCCGCAGTGGTACCGAGATAGAACTCGTCGACGCCGAATCGTGCAATCCGTTCGAGTGTGCTGCCAAGATCCGGCTGACGAAACACGCGTCCCTCTTTCATCTTTCCGAAGAATCGCGTGAAGTTCGTCTTACCCTCGAAATCGGCCAACATCACGTCGCGACGCTCGATCAGTTGGCTATGCACGATGAAGCCCTGCCTTGCGTAGCGAATCGCGGGTTCCACCAGCCGCCGCCACGAACCTGTCAGATTTTTTGTG
>NZ_AQPL01000332.1:0-9594 GCF_000395345.1 Cupriavidus sp. WS
GACAGCAGGTAGCCGTGCGCGCAATGCAGCTCGAGCCAGTCCACGCCGATCTCCGCCGCGGCCTTGGCCGCGTTGACGAACTGCGCCTTGACTTCGTCCATGTCGCGCCGGGTCATCTCGCGCGCGGTCTGGCTCACGCCTTCGAGATACTGCTGCGGCGAGGCCGCCATCACCGGCCAGTTGCCGGACGCCAGCGGCTGGTCGATGCCGTCCCAGGCCGCGCGCGTCGACGCCTTGGCGCCGGCATGGCCGATCTGCATGGCGAACTTCGCGTCGGTGCTGGCATGGATCCACGAGACGATGCGCTGCCACGCCGCCTGCTGCCGCGGCGTGTACATGCCCGGGCATCCCGGCGTGATGCGGCCCTCGGCGCTGACGCAGGTCATCTCGGCGAACACCAGCCCGGCGCCGCCCATCGCGCGCGCGCCCAGGTGCACGAGGTGATAGTCGCCGGGCTCGCCGTCCACGGCCGAGTACTGCGCCATCGGCGAGACCACGATGCGGTTCTTGAGCGTGACCCCACGCACCGTGTACGGCGTGAACATCGGCGGCGGCGGCGCGCTGCCGTCCGCCACCGGCACGCCCGCGCGCCGCGCCAGCCAGCGCTCGTAGCCTTCCAGCCACGGCCGGTCGCGCAGGCGCAGGTTCTCGTGGCTGATGCGCTGGCTGCGCGTGAGCATGGAGTACATGAACTGCGGCGGCTCGAACTGGTCGCAGTAGCGCTCGCCGCAGACCTCGAACCATTCCATCGCGTTCCACGCCGCGTTCTGCAGCCGCAGCGTCTCGATGCGGCGCGCTTCCTGGTAGCGCGTGAGCACGGCCTCGATCTGGTCGGGGCTGTCGCCGAGCAGGCGGAACTGCCGGGTCAGCTCGATGGCGTCCTCGAAGGCGAGCTTGGTGCCCGAGCCGATGGCGAAGTGCGCGGTGTGCACGGCGTCGCCCATCAGCACCACGTGGCTGCCGTGCGCATTGCGCAGCCACCACTGTTCGCACACCACGCGCTGGAAGTTGAGCCACGCCGAGCCGCGCAGGTGGCGCGCGTTGGTCATCAGCGGGGCGCCCTTGAGGTTGGCGGCGAACAGCTTCTCGCAGAAGGCGATCGACTGTTCCTGGTCGGCCTTGTCCAGCCCGTGCGCGAGCCACACGTGCTCGGGGCATTCGACGATGAAGGTGGTGGTCTTGTCGTCGAACTTGTAGATGTGCGCCTGGAACCAGCCGTGCTCGGTCTTCTCGAACAGGAAGGTGAAGGCGTCGTACAGCTTGTGCGTGCCCAGCCAGATATAGCGGTTGGGCCGCACCACCACGTCGGGCCGGAAGGTCCCGGCGTACTTGTCGCGGACGCGGGAATTGATGCCGTCGCTGGCGATGACGAGATCGGCGTCGGGATAGTCGGTGTCGGAGTCGGCCTCGGTCTCGAACACCAGCTTCACGCCAAGCTGCTCGCAGCGCTCCTGCAGGATGTTGAGCAGCTTCTTGCGGCCGATGCCGACGAAGCCGTGCCCGCCCGAGCGGATCACCTGGCCCTTGAATTCCAGCTCGATGTCGTCCCAGTGGTTGAAGGCCTGCTGGATCGCGTCGGCCGTGACGGGGTCCCAGCGGCGCATGTTGTCCATCGTGGCGTCCGAGAACACCACCCCCCAGCCGAAGGTGTCATAAGGCTTGTTGCGCTCCACCACCACGATCTCGTGCCGCGGGTTCTGCTGCTTCATGAGCAGCGCGAAATACAGGCCCGCCGGGCCGCCGCCGATGCAAACGATCTTCATCACCAGGTCTCCTTGAGCTTGCGCTCGTCCGTTGCGCTGTTCCGGCCGCTGTTCCGGCATCCGGCCATTCAGCGGTTCCGTTATCGTGGGGCGCAATTTAATTTAGATCTATATAGTTTATATGTCAAGTAATTATGCGGACGCGGTCCCCGGCGGGATGAGGAGGAGATGCAGGAAGAAGCGCGGGAAGACAGTCAGGTGCCGCCCGACCGCGCGCGGGAAATGGCCGGCCAGCCACGTGGCGCGGCGGACGGACCGATCCGCGCCGCCGCGCCATGTGCGCCCTGCCCGTCCCGTCAGTCCGGCCGCGCCTGCTCGAAGGCCTGCCGCAATTGCGCCGCCAGCCGCATCAGGTGCGGCCTGAGCTCGCGGCTGGCCGCCGCCACGCCGGCGCGCGTGGAGGTGCTGACGTTGAGCACGTGGAGCGGATAGTGGCCAAGCTGCATCGGCGTGGACAGCGCCACCACCTCGGGCTGCCAGCCGGCTGCGCACCAGCCGTGCCGCTGCACGTGGTCGATGGCCTCGAGGATCTCCGCTTCCAGCTCGGGCCAGTGCGCGGAGAAGCGCTGGCGGAACTGCCGCATCAGCGCCTCGCGCTCATGCGCGGGCGCGGCCGCCAGCCAGGCGCGGCCCAGCGAGGTCAGCGCGATGGGCACGCGCTGGCCCGTCACCACGTTGCGCAGCGACACCTTGCGGCTGTAGCGGATCGATTCCAGGTAGACCATCTCGTCCTGGTCGGCCATCGCCAGCCCGACGTTGATGTGCTCGGCCTGCGCCAGCTCGCGCATCAGCGGCGCGGCCAGCTGCAGCACGGTGGAGCCGGTGCGCATGGCGTGCGCCAGGCTCAGCACCGGCGCGCCGAGGCGGTAGGCGCGCAGGTCGGGGTCGTATTGCAGGAAGCCGGTCTCGACCAGGCTTTGCGTCAGGCGGCTGACGGTGGAGCGCGCCAGCCCGGTGCGCTCGGCCAGCTCGCCATTGCCGAGCACCTCGGAGCCGGGCCGGAACGCGCGCAGCAGCGCGATGCCGCGCTCCAGCGAGCGGTTGGCAAGCTGGCTGGCAGGCCGCCCGCGCGCGCGGCTGCTTGCATCCTCCGAATCCACTGCGGCCTCCGATGGCATGAAGCGCCGCATTTCCGCTGGACGGAAATGCGGCGCCGAGGGCAGCAGTCTGGCACAGACCGGCCCGGCGCGCGAGCCCCCGGCGCGAGTCCCGGCTAGGCGATGACCGCCACGCCGTCGGCGGCGCGCACGCCCTGCCCGGCCGGCAGCACGAACACCGGGTTGATCTCGGCCTCCACCAGCCGCTCGCCGAGCGCGGCGGCCATGCGCGAGAACGCGACGATGGCCTCGGCCAGCGCCGGCACGTCCGCCCTGGGGCGGCCGCGGTAGCCGTCCAGCAGCGGCCACGTCTTGAGCTCGCGCGCCATTGCCGCCGCCTCTTCGCGCGAGAGCGCGCCGCCGGGCGGCAGCAGGCGCAGGGTGGTGTCCTGGAACAGCTCGGCGGCGACGCCGCCCATGCCGAGCAGCACCGCGGTGCCGAGCGCGTCGCGGTGCAGGCCGAGGATCATCTCGACGCCGCCGCCGACCATCTCCTGCACCAGGAAGCGCTCCGGCTCGCGGCCGGTGTGGCCGGCCACCTCGGCGCGCATCGCCGCCAGCCGCGCGGGCACGTCCTGCGGCGCCACGCCGACCGCCACGCCGCCGATGTCGCTCTTGTGCGTGATCTCCGACGACAGGATCTTCAGCACCACGCGCTCGCCGAGCGCGCGCGCGGCGGCCTGCGCCTGCGCATCGTCGCGCACCACCGTCTCGCGCACCGTGGGCACGCCGAAGCGCGCGAACAGCGCCTTGGCCTGCGCCTCGTCGAGCGAGCCGGACGGCAGGTCCGCGATGCCGGCGGCGGGCGCGGCAGGCGCGGCCGCCAACGCCTGCTCCGCCGCCGCGCGCAGGCGCGCCGCGTCGAGCATCGCGCCCAGCGCCGCGGCGCAGCTTTCCGGCGCGCTGAAGGCCGGCACGCCGCGCTGGTTCAGCACCGCGGCCACGTGCGGCGCGTGCGGGCTGACGTAGGCCAGCACCGGCTTGTCGCTGCCCGGCAGGCAGTCGCGGATGGCGTCGGCCATCAGGTCCGGCATGGCCAGGCCGGAGGAGCCGACGATCACCGCCACGGCGTCGTAGCCCGGGCTGTCGAGCAGCGTGCGGATGGCCGCGCGCAGCAGGTCGGGCTGCAGGCCGGCCAGCGTGACGTCGATCGGGTTGCGGTCCAGCGCGGCGTGGTCGCCGTTCTGCAGCGCGCGCAGCTGCGCCGCGGTGGCCGCGTCGGGCGGCGGCGTCTCGAAGCCGGACACGCCCAGGCTATCCGACACCAGCGTGCCGGCGCCGCCGGTCGAGGTCAGCACCGCCACGCGCCGGCCGCGCAGCACGCGCCCGGCCGCCAGCGCGGCGGGAATGTCGATCAGGTCGGCGAAGGTCTGCGCGCGGATCACGCCGACCTGGCGGAACAGCGCGTCGTACATGCGGTCGGCGCCGGCCAGCGCGCCGGTATGCGAGACCGCCGCGCGCGCGCCGGCCTCGGAGCGGCCGATCTTGAAGGCCACCACCGGCTTGCCGGCGGCCGCCGCCTTGAGCGCGGCGGCGCGGAAGCGCGCCGGGTCGCGCACGCTTTCCACGTACAGCGCGATCACGCGGGTGGCTTCGTCGTCGGCCAGGTAGTCGATGAAGTCGGCCAGGTCGAGGTCGGCCTCGTTGCTGGTGGAGACCAGCTTGGACAGGCCGATGCCGCGCGCCGCGGCGCGCGACAGCAGGGCGCCGAGGATGCCGCCGCTCTGCGACACCACGCCGATGCTGCCGGCCGGGAAATGCTCCATCTCCAGCGCGCCGCTGGCCGACAGCGGAATGCCGTCGGTCACGTTGACCAGCCCGATGGTGTTGGGCCCGAGCAGGCGCATGCTGCCGGCCGCCTCGACCAGCTCGGCCTGGCGGCGCGCGCCCTCGGCGCCGGTCTCGGTGTAGCCGCTGGCCAGCACGATGGCCGCGCCGGTGCCGCGCGCGGCCAGCTCGCGCACGGCGTGCTGCGCGCGCTCGGCGCCCAGCAGCACGATGCCCACGTCCGGCACCTCGGGCAGCGAGCCGATGTCCGGGTAGCAGCGGATGCCGCCGATGGTGTCCACCTTCGGGTTGACCGGGTAGATGGCGCCGCCGAAGCCGTGCCGCGTCAGGTAGGACACCGGGCGGCCCGAGGTCTTGGCCGGGTCGGCCGAGGCGCCGATGACCGCCACGCTGCGCGGCTTGACCAGGCGCGCGATGGCGGAAGCGGTGGAGGCGGTGGCCGCGTCGGAGATCAGGTCGGATGCCATCTCAGCCCTTCGCCGCGGTCTTGTTGAGGAAGGCCAGCACCGACGCGCGGTGCTCGCTGCTGGTGTAGCAGATGCCCTGCGCCTGGCTGCCCTGCGCGAACACCTGCCCGGCCGGCAGCTCGAAGCTCTGGTTGAGGATGGACTTGCCCAGCGCCAGCGCGGTGGGCGAGCCGTGGCTCAGCTCCGCCGCCCAGTTGCGCGCGTCGGCCAGCAGCGCGTCCGGCGCGCTCACGCGGTCGGCGATGCCGAGCCGCAGCGCCTCGGCCGCGTCCACCTTGCGTCCGCTGAAGATCAGTTCCTTGGCCCTGGACAGGCCGGTGCGGCGCGGCAGGAAATACATGCCGCCGCCGTCGGGGATCAGCCCGCGGTGGATGTAGGACCAGGCAAAGCTGGCGCTCTCGGAGGCGACCACGAAGTCGCAGGCCATCGCCATGTCGGCGCCCAGCCCGGCGGCCGCGCCGTTGACCGCGGCGATGGTCGGCTTGGGCATGTCGTGCAGCAGCGCCACCGAGTGGTGCACGCGCTGCTGGCGCGCCCAGCCGTTGAAGCCGACCTCGCCCTGCGGCGCGTCCATGCGCTTCTGCATGCCGGCCACGTCGCCGCCGGCGCAGAAGCCCTTGCCGCTGCCGGTCAGCACCAGCGCGCGGATGCCGCGCTCGGCGGTGACGCGCTCCAGCGCGTCGATCAGCTCGCTGCGCATGTCGTCGGTGATGGCGTTGCGCTTGTCGGGGCGGTTGAGGGTCAGCACGGCGATGCCGTCCTGCGTTTCCAGCTCGATGAAGGAATAGTCGGTCATGGTGTGTCTGGCTGCGGCTCGGTTCAGTTGATGGTGATCTTTGCGTCTTTGACGACCTGGCTCCAGCGCGCCTGCTCGCCGCGCACGTAGCGGCCGAACGCCTCCGGCGTGCCGGGGCTGACGATCAGCCCCTCGGCGTCGGCGCGCTTGCGGAAGGCGTCGGTGGCCACGGCCTTCCTGGCCGCGGCGTTGAGGCGGGCGATGACCGGCGCCGGCGTGCCGGCGGGCGCGAACAGCCCGTACCAGCTTTCCGCCACGTAGCCGGGCACGCCGCTCTCGGCGATGGTCGGCACCCTGGCCAGGTCGGGGCTGGTGGAGCGCTGCGCGCTGGTCACGCCGAGCGCGCGCAGCTTGCCGGACTCCAGCAGGTTGCCGACCGCCGAGGCGGTGGCGAACATCAGGTCCACCTGGCCGCCGAGCAGGTCGGTGATGGCCGGGCCGGCGCCGCGGTAGGGAATGTGGTTGAGGTTGACCTTGGCCAGGCTCTTGAACAGCTCGCCGGCGAGGTGCGCCGAGGTGCCCGGTCCCTGCGAGGCGAACGAGATCTTGCCGGGGTTGGCGCGGGCCGCGGCGATCAGGTCCTGCACGGTCTGGTACGGGCTGTCCGGGCGCACCACCAGCACGTTGGGCGAGCGGCCCACCAGCACCACCGGCGCGAACGCCTTATCGGTGGCGTAGGGCAGCTTGGGCTGCAGGCTCGGGTTGACGGCGTGCGCGAAGGTCGCCATCACCAGCGTGTAGCCGTCCGGCGCGCTCTTGGCCACGTTGTCGGTGCCGATGATGGTGCCGCCGCCGGGCTTGTTGTCGACCACCACGGGCTGGCCGAGGTCCTGCGACATGGCCACGCCGATGGTGCGCGCGATCAGGTCGGTGCCGCCGCCCGGGGAGAACGGCACCACGATGCGGATGGGCTTGTCGGGAAAGGCCGCCGTGGCGGTGGCCGGCAGGCACGCGGCGGCGAGGGCCAGCGCGGACAAGCACGCGCCGAGCGGCGCGGCGGATAGCGCGGCCAGCCTGCTGGCGACGCGACGGGAAAGGGAATGCACTGTCGTCTCCGTGGAATCCGGGGCACCGTGCGCCAGCGGCGCGGTGCCCCGTTTGTTGGAGACGAGAATAGGCCCGCGCGCCCCGCTTTGCAGCCCTTCAATTCCGTTCGGTGGAATTGAAAAGGCGGCGCGGCGGTGCGCGCGGAGCCGGCCGGGCCGGCTAGTCGCGCATCTTGGCGCGCTCCATCGACATCTGCGTCGGCATCATGTTGACGTTGGCGTTATGCATGACCCACAGCGAGCCCGCCACGATGATGGCGATCAGCAGCGCGCTGCAGATGAAGATGGCGGTGTTCTGGCGCTGGTCGCGCGCGGCGCCCATGTGCAGGAAGAACACGAGCTGCACCAGCAGCTGCGCCACGCACAGCGCGACGATGGCCGCCAGGCCCAGGTGGCGCGGCACCACGTCCAGCATCACGGCGCCGAACGAGGCGAAGGTCAGCAGCACCGACAGCACGAAGCCGGCCACGTAGCCCTTGAAACTGCCGTGCGCGGCGTCGGCGGCGCCGGCCGGGTGGAGATGCTTGGTCTTCATACGAACTCACGCAGGTAAACGAAGGTAAAGACGCAGATCCAGATCAGGTCCAGGAAGTGCCAGAACATGCTCAGGCAGTTCAGGCGGCGGCTGGTGACGCCGTCCAGGCCGAAGCGCTTGATCTGGTGCATCATCACGGCGATCCACACCAGCCCGCAGGTCACGTGCAGGCCGTGGGTGCCGACCAGCGTGAAGTACGAGGACAGGAACGCGCTCACGCCGGGGCCCGCGCCGCGGTGCAGCAGCTCGGTGAACTCGTACAGCTCCATCGCGATGAAGCCGGCGCCGAGCAGGAAGGTCACGCCCAGCCAGCGCACCACCATCTGGCTGCGCCCGGAATGCATGTACAGCATCGCCACGCCGAAGGTGAAGCTGCTGAGCAGCAGCAGCATGGTCTCGCCCAGCACGAACGGCAACTCGAACAGCTCGCGCCCGCCCGGCCCCCCGGCGGTGTTGCCCACCAGCACGCCGAAGGTGGCGAACAGCACCGAGAAGATCAGGCAGTCGCTCATCAGGTAGATCCAGAACCCGAGCGTGGTCTTGGTGCCGTCGTCGTGATGGGCGTGGTCGTGCGCCGCGTGGGCGTGCGAATGCGCGTGCGTGTGCGCGGTCATGGTATTGCTCATGGTTTACGCCGCCTCCTGCAGCTTCGCGTAGCGCGAGTTCTCGATGCGCTCGACTTCCGCCGCCGGCACGTAGTAGTCCACGTCGCGGTCGTAGCTGCGCAGGATGAAGGTGCCGATCATGCCGGCCAGCGCGACGATGGCCAGCGGCCAGATGTGCCACACCAGCGCGAAGCACAGCACCAGGCTGAAGCCGGAGATGATGATGCCGGCGCCGGTGTTCTTCGGCATGTGGATGTCCTCGTAGCGCGCGGGCTGCACGTAGGCGCGGCCGCTTTCCTTGTCGTCCCAGTGCTGCTCGAGCGAGGTGATGTGCGGCACGTGGGCGAAGTTGTAGAACGGCGCCGGCGAGGCCGTGGCCCATTCCAGGCTGCGGCCGTTCCACGGGTCGCCGGTCGGGTCCATGTTCTGCTTGCGGTCGCGCACGCTGACGTAGAGCTGGATCAGCAGCGCCAGGATGCCGGCGCCGATGATCACCGCGCCGCACAGCGCCACCACCAGGTAGGGATGCCAGTCGACGTTGGCGTAGTGGTTCATCCGGCGCGTCATGCCCTTGAAGCCGAGCACATAGAGCGGCATGAAGGCCAGGTAGAAGCCCACCAGCCAGCACCAGAACGAGATCTTGCCCCAGCGCTCGTTGAGGGTGAAGCCGAACACCTTGGGGAACCAGAAGCTCATCGCCGCCAGGCAGCCGAACACCACGCCGCCGATGATGACGTTGTGGAAGTGGGCCACCAGGAACAGGCTGTTGTGCAGCACGAAGTCCGCTCCCGGCACCGCCAGCAGCACGCCGGTCATGCCGCCGATGGCGAACGTCACCATGAAGCCGATGGTCCACAGCGTCGACGAGTGGTAGCGGATGCGGCCGCGGTACATCGTGAACAGCCAGTTGAACAGCTTGACCCCGGTCGGGATCGAGATGATCGAGGTCATGATGCCGAAGAAGGCATTGACGTTGGCGCCCGAGCCCATCGTGAAGAAGTGGTGCAGCCAGACGAAGAACGAAAGGATGCCGATCGACGAGGTGGCGTACACCATCGACTTGTAGCCGAACAGCGGCTTGCCCGAGAACGTCGAGATGATTTCCGAGAACGCGCCGAAGCACGGCAGGATCAGGATGTACACCTCGGGGTGGCCCCAGACCCAGATCAGGTTGATGTACATCATGGCATTCCCACCGAGCTCGTTGGTGAAGAAATGCATGCCCAGGTAGCGGTCGGCGGTCAGCAGCGCCAGCGTCGCGGTCAGCACCGGGAACACCGCCACGATCAGAATGTTGGTGATCAGCGCGGTCCACGTGAACACCGGCATCTTCATCAGGTTCAGGCCGGGCGCGCGCATGCGCAGGATGGTGACGATGAAGTTGATGCCGGTCAGCGTGGTGCCCAGCCCCGATACCTGCAGGGACCATATGTAGTAGTCGACCCCGACCGTCGGACTGTAGCCGAGCTCCGACAGCGGCGGGTAGGCGACCCAGCC
>NZ_AQPL01000333.1:0-3956 GCF_000395345.1 Cupriavidus sp. WS
GCGGCGGGTAGGCGACCCAGCCGGTGGCGGCGAAGTCGCCGACGAACATCGACAGCATCACCAGCACCGCGCCCGCCACCGCCAGCCAGAAGCTCAGCGAGTTGACGAACGGGTAGGCCACGTCGCGCGCGCCGATCTGCAGCGGCACGATCACGTTCATCAGGCCGAGGATGAACGGCGTGGCCACGAAGAAGATCATGATCACGCCGTGCGCGGTGAAGATCTGGTCGTAGTGGTGCGGCGGCAGGTAGCCGGCCGCGTCGCCGTAGGCCAGGGCCTGCTGCGCGCGCATCATGATGGCGTCGGCGAAGCCGCGCAGCAGCATCACCAGCGCCATGATGATGTACATCACGCCGATCTTCTTGTGGTCCACCGAGGTGAACCACTCGGTCCACAGGTACTTCCACTTGCCGAAGTAGGTGATCGCGCCGAGCAGCGCGGCGCCGCCCAGCAGGACGACCGCCAGCGTGCCCATGATGATCGGCTCATGGTACGGGACGGCGTCGAGGGTGAGTTTTCCAAACATGGCTTATAGCTCCGTGGCCGTGGCGCCGGAGCGCGGAATCGAGACTTGCGAAAGGTCCCGGGAGGCGGGCGCGGCGGCGGGCGTGGCAACTGTCACGGCGGCGGGCGCGGCGGCGGCCTCCAGCGTGACCGGGCTGTTCGCGCGGCAGATCGCGTCGCCGCCCTTCATGTACTTGTTCACCACGCCGGCGAACAGCGCCGGCGCCACGCTCGAATACAGCGTGGCCGGGTCCTTGCTGCTGGGGCGCTCGAGCATGCGGAAGGCCTTCTCGTCGAGCGGTCGGGCGGACTGCTTCGCCTCGGCGATCCAGCGCTCGAAGTCAGCGCGCGAGGTGGCGAAGGTCTTGAAGTGCATGTCGGAGAAGCCCTGCCCGCTGAACGCGGCGGACTGGCCGAGATACACGCCCGGCGTGTCGGCGATCAGGTGCAGGCGCGTCTGCATGCCCGCCATCGCGTAGACCTGGCTGCCCAGCTGCGGGATGAAGAAGGAGTTCATCATCGACTCGGCCGTGATCCGGAAGTTGACCGGCGTGTCCACGGGGATCGTCAGCTGGTTGAGCGAGGCCACGCCGTACTGCGGATAGATGAACAGCCATTTCCAGTTCAGCGCGACCACCTCCACTTCCACCGGCTCGGCGGCCGACTCGATGGGCCGGTACGGGTCGAGCTTGTGCGTGGTGTCCCAGATCAGGATGCCGAGGAAGATCACGATCACGCACGGGATGGTCCACACCACCACCTCGATGGCGGTGGAGTGCGCCCACTTCGGCGCGTAGGTCGCGCGCGTGTTGGAAGCGCGGTAGCGCCAGGCGAAATACAGCGTGAGGACGATGACCGGAATCACCACCATCAGCATCAGCGCGAGCGAGATGACGATGAGCGATTTTTCCTGGTGCCCGATGGCGCCCTTCGGGGAGAAGAGTTCCATCGAGCAGCCGTTGAGCAGCAGCGCCGCTGCGGCTCCGCAGGCCAGCGCGGAGCCCGGCAGCTTGCCGGCCCACGCCTTTGCCCGGGCATGTAGGGGGCGCCGGATCGCCATGGCTGGCCCGGCCGTCGATTTGCGCATATCTGAATCACCTTAGTTATGCATCACATAACCTATGCACTTGTCGGGACGGAATGCCACGGCACGCGGAATACATGGGGCGAGGGCTTGCTGCGAGCGACGGCCGCCACGAAGGCGGGAGGGCATACAAAACGGCTCAATGTATGGCTTAATGCGATGCGGTGCCGGATCTTAAGGTAAGACAAAAGCCATACAACGAGGGTTTATGCCTAGAAAATCCACCCCACGAGAGCCAGCCACGGAAACCGCCGCGCGGCCGGCGTGGCTACCCGATTTCCGCCCCGGCAAGGGCGCGCGCTACCTGCAGGTGGTGGCCGCGATGGAGCAGGCCGTGGCCGACGGCGGGCTCAATCCGGGCGACCGCCTGCCGCCCCAGCGCCAGCTCGCCGAGCTGCTCGGCGTGGACCTCACCACCGTGACCCGCGCGCTGGCCGAAGCCAAGCGCCGCCACCTGGTGGAGGCGCGCGGCGCGCTCGGCACCTTCGTCGCCGCGCCCACGGTGGAACTGGCGCAGATGGTGGACCTCAGCATGAACGTGCCGCCGCCACCCGAGGGGCTCGACTTCGACGACCTGCTGCGGCGCGGCATGTCGCAGGTGCTGATGCGCACCGACGCCAACCTGCTGATGACCTACCAGCTGGGCGGCGGCAGCAGCCCCGACAAGGCCGCCGGCGCGCTGTGGCTGGCGCCGATGCTGGGCGAGGTGGCGCCCGCGCGGCTGGTCGCCTGTCCCGGCGCGCAGGCCGCGCTGGCCGCGCTGATCCTCGCGCTCACGCCGCCCGGCGGCACCATCGTCACCGAGCCGCTGTGCTACCCGGGCCTGCGGCTGGCCGCCGAGCAGCTCGGCCGCGCGGTGGCGAGCGTCGCCGCGGACGACCAAGGCATGCGCCCCGACGCGCTGGAAGCGGCCTGCCGCGAGCACGGCGCGCGCGTGGCCTACCTCAACCCGACCTCGCAGAACCCCAACGCCCGCACCATGCCGGCGCAGCGCCGCCGCGACATCGCGCGCGTGGCCGAGCAGCGCGGCATCGCCATCATCGAGGACGACCCGTACTGGCTGCTGACGCCGCACGCGCCGCCGCCGCTGGCGCACTACTCGCCCGCGCACGTCTATTACATCGCCACGCTGTCCAAATGCCTGAGCCCGGGCCTGCGCACCGCCTACCTCGTCACGCCGCCGGCCGCCGACCAGGACGCGGTGCTGGCCGCGCTGCGCTCGTTCGCGCTGATGTCCACGCCGCTGTCCACCGCGCTGGCCACGCAATGGGTGCACGACGGCACGGCCCTTGCGCTGCTGGGCGACATCCGCGCCGAATGCGCCGCGCGCCTGGCGCTCGCGCGCGGCATGCTGGGCAGCCTCGGCCACCCGCCTTCGGCCGGCATCCACATGTGGCACCTGTTGCCGAGCTACTGGACCTCGCGCGAGCTGACCCAGGCCGCGCACGCCGAAGACCTGCGCGTGACCGCCTCCGACGCCTTCCACGCCGGGCCCAACCCGCCCAACGCGATCCGCATCTCGCTGGGCGGCGTCAAGGAGCGCGCGCGCCTGGCGCTGGCGCTGAAGAAGCTGGCCGACCTGCTCGCGCGCATGCCGCGCCAGCACCGCGAGATCGTGGTGTAGCCGCGCGCCGGGGGCGACAGCGAGGTACTGCGGGAATACCGCGGGACTATTGCGGGAGCGCCGCGCAGATGCGGCGGCTTGCGCTGATCCGGTCATATTCGCCGGATCTGATTCTTTCCGCGCGCGCGGCGCGGCCGTAAAGTCCGCCTGTCCAGACCTCCCCCCGAACGGCATTTCTCCCCCGGCAATACCTTGCCCTGGGGGACGGGATGTCTCGTCCTCGCGATGTACCAACTCTTCGTATCGAAAGGATGCCCGGCCTGCGCCACGCTCGCGCTGTTCATGCAGGACGCCGGCATCGCGCACACCGTCCATGAACTGGCCTCGCCGCGCCACGCGGCCGAAGTGCTGCCGCTGCTCTCCGACGCCGACCCGCGCTGCCCCGCGCTCGCCATCGACGACGAAGGCGCCACCGGGCTGGCCGATTGCCTGCGCCTGCTCGCCGCGCGCCATCCGACGCTGGGCAGCTTCGAGCGCGCGCGGTTGTCGGACGCGCAGCGCGACCTCGTGGACGGCGTGCTCAGCGGCCGCATGCTGATGGCGCGCACCCGCCAGTCGTTCTCGGCGGCGCTGCTGGCGCTGGCCGACGCCATGCGCGACTGGAGCGCGGGCGTGTCGCAGTCGCGCCATCACCTCGGCCTGGCCGTGCCTTACTTCGACCTCGGCATGGCCGGCCGGCTCGCCTCGGGCACGATCCGGGTGTGGGAAGCGGCGGGCCTGCAGGACGCCGCGCGGCAAGCCGCG
>NZ_AQPL01000334.1:0-18107 GCF_000395345.1 Cupriavidus sp. WS
ATTGCCGCATGTGGCAATCCGCCGCGCCGCCTCAGACGCCGAGGCGGGCCTTCAGGGCATCGGTGGACAGCGCGCCCTCGAAGGTCTGCGCCTGCCCGCCCTCGCCCGCGAACACGACGAACGGCACGCTGGTGATGCCCAGCCGCAGGAAGTATTCGGTATTGGCCTTGACCTGCGCCAGCGCCTGCTCGGGCAGCGCCATGCCGGCGGTGTCGAGCCCGCGCTGCGCGGTCGCCAGCGTGGCCTCGTGGCTGTTCATGGTCTTCACCGCGTCCTTGCTGTCGAGCAGTGCGGCGCCCTGCTGCGCGGAGCGCTCCGGCGTCAGCAGCGCCACCGGGATCCAGGTGAAATGCACCGAGGACATCAGCGGCGTGGCGGCCTTCCACAGCTCGCCGCAATGCGGGCACTGCGGGTCGAAGAAAACGTAGACCTTCTTCGCGCTGAGCAGGTTGCCGGCGCTGAATCCCTTGGTCGCGGCGGCGATGGCGTCCACCGAGATCGCGGTCGCCGGCTGCGCGGCGGCCGATGCCGGGGCCGTGCCCTGCGCGTCGGGCGCGGACTTGCCGCAGGCGCCGAGGGCGAGGACGAGAAGGGCTGGGAGGAGGAGTTTTGCGTACATGGCGTCCGATGGTGGAGGAGCGGTTCCGGCGCGGGCCGAGGTGGCTCGTGCGCATCGGTTCCCAGTGTACGTGCGGGGGAGTGCGCCGTATTTAGGACTTGTCCTAAATTGGCGGGGGTGCCGGATGGGGCTGGTGTGTTGGGTAACACCGTTGGCTTCGCTTGATGTGGCTCCCGGCCGAACCGCCCCTCTCCCCGGCCCTCTCCCCGTGAGGGGAGAGGGAGGACACCTTGCTTGGGCCAGCTCGCGCGGCGTGGGCCCGTTCGCGGGCTTCGTCAATCGCTTCAGGTTTGCTCCCCTCTCCCGCCTGCGGGAGAGGGCAGGCGCCCGCGAATGCGCCGCGCCCGCCCGTCAAACCCGACAGCTCAGAACGACGGCACCATCGCGCCCTTGAACTCGCTCTTCATGAACTGGCGCACTTCCTCCGACTGGTACGCCGCCACCAGCTTCTTCACCCACGGCTTGTCCTTGTCCTGCGTGCGCACCACGATGATGTTGGCGTACGGGCTGTGGATGTCTTCCAGCGCGATGGCGTTGCGCAGCGGCTGCAGGCCGGCGGCCAGCGCGTAGTTGGTGTTGATCACGGCCGCGGCCACGTCGGGCAGCGCGCGCGCGAGCTGCGCCGCGTCGAGCTCGACGAGCTTCAGCTTCTTCGGGTTGTCGCTCACGTCCAGCGGCGTGGCGTTGACGCCGTTGCTGCCCACGCCGGGCTTGAGCTTGATCACGCCCTGCGCGGCCAGCAGCAGCAGCGCGCGGTTCTCGTTGGACGGGTCGTTGGGCACCGCCACCTTGGCGCCCTGCGGCAGGTCCTTGGGCGACTTGAGCTTCTGCGAGTAGATGCCCAGCGGCGAGATGTAGGTGTAGCCCACGCTCGTCATCTTGTAGCCGCGCTGCTTGATCTGGCTGTCGAGGTACGGCTGGTGCTGGAAGCTGTTGGCGTCGAGGTCGCCGGCGTCGAGCGCGGCGTTGGGCTGCACGTAGTCGTTGAACTCCACGACCTTGACGTCGAGGCCGTTGCGCCTGGCCACTTTCTGGACCACCTGCCAGACCTGCGCGTCGGGGCCGCTGACGGTGCCCACGCGCACGGCCTGCTCCTGCGCCAGCGCGGCGCCCGAGGCGGCGATGCCGAGCGCGGCCACGGCCGCGGCCAGCGTCTTGCCGAGGGAAAAACGGGAATGGGGGAAAGGAGTGATTGCCATGTTGTGCTTCGAATAATGAGAGACCGGCCGGCCGGACCGAAGGCAGGCCGGCTCAGCGCTCGCCCATTGTATGCGCTTCGACCTTGGGCGCGCCCTGCCAGCCGCCGCCGAGCGCGAGGAACAGGCTGATCTGGTCGAGCGCGACCTGGCTTTGCGCCGCGGCGAGCTGGGCCTCGGTGCTGGCCAGCGTGCGGTCCGCGTCGAGGCTGGACAGGTACGGCGAGCGGCCGGCCTGGTAGAGCTGGCGGTTCTGGCGCGCGGCCTCGCTGGCCTTGTCGCGCGCGTCGCGCAGCGCGCCGGCGCGCTCCAGCTCGCGCGTGTAGCTGCTCAGCGCGGTCTGGGTCTCGCGCAGCGCCTTGAGCACCACGCCGTCGAAATGCGCCAGCGCGGCCTCGGCGCCGGCCTCGGTGCCGTGGATGCGCGCGCGCGTGCCGTTGGTCGGCAGGTTCCAGGTGATGAGCGGGCCCACGGTCCAGTGCGCGGTCTGGCCCTGGCCGAGGTGGTCGAGAATGCCGCTCAGGCCGGTGGAGGCGCCGATGCGGATGGACGGGTACAGGTCCGCCGTGGCCACGCCGATCGTCGCCGTGGCGGCGGCCAGCTCGCGCTCGGCCTGGCGCACGTCGGGCCGGCGCTTGAGCAGCGCGGCGCCGTCGCCCACCGGCAGCGGCCGGGTCAGGCGCGGCTCCTCATGGCAGGCGTATTCGGCGCGCGACTCCGCGGTGGGCGGCTTGCCCAGCATCACCGCGAGACGATAGGCCGCGCCGTCCTGCTCGGCCTTGAAGCGCGGCAGGTTGGCGCGCAGCGCGTCGGACTGGGCCTCGGCGCGCAGCAGGTCGACCGGCTGGCCGCGGCCGGCCTCGACCATCTTGCGGGCGATCTCCACGCCGCGGTTCTGCAGCACGAGCTGGTGCTCGGCCACTTCGAGCTCGTGCGTGGCGGCGCAGCCCTGCACGTAGGCGCGCACGGTCTCGGCCGCTACCACCACGCGGGCCTGGTCGAGCGCGGCGGCGCTGGCCTGCGCGCCGGCCAGCGCGGCTTCGTCCGCGCGCGCCAGCTTGCCGAAGAAGTCGATCAGGTAGGAGACGTTGAGCCCCACGTCGCCGAAGTTGAACACCGGGATCTTCTCTTCGTGCAGCAGCGGCTCGCCGGCGATCTGCCCGCGCGCCACGCTGGCGCCGAAGGCGCCCTGCGGCAGGTTTTCCGACTCCACCTCGTGATAGACCGCGATGGCGCGCTTGAGGTTGGCCGAGGCCACGCGCAGGTCGGTGTTGGCGGCCAGCGCCTGCTGCACGAGCTGGTCGAGCTTCGGGTCGTCGTACAGGCGCCACCAGCCGTCCGGCACCTCGCCGACGGAGACGGCCGCGTTGTCGGCGCCGAGCAGCGCGCCGTTGGCGGCCGGCGCATGGATGGCGGCATCGTCCGGCACGCGGTAGTCGGGGCCCACCGTGGTGCACGCGAACAGCAGCGGCACCAGCGCCGGCAGCAGGGCCAGGCGCAGCGCGTTCATCGCGCCGCTCCCTGGCTGGCCGCGGCCGGCGCCGAGGCGGCCTTGCCGCTCTCTTGCGCCGGACCCTGCGCCGGTCCTTGCGCGCGCGCCTCGCGCACCGACACGGTGGCGGTGCGGCCCGCCACCAGGCGCAGGTCGGGCGGCGGCTCGTCCAGCACGATGCGCACCGGGATGCGCTGCGCCAGCCGCACCCAGTTGAAGGTCGGGTTGACGTTGGGCAGCAGGTTCGAGCCGTTGGTGCGGTCGCGGTCCTCGATGCCGGCGGCGATGCTCTGCACGTGGCCGTGCAGCACGCGCGACTCGCCCATGATGCGGATGTCCACCGGGTTGCCGATGTGGATGCCGTGCAGCTTGGTTTCCTCGAAATAGCCTTCCACGTGGAACGAGTTGGCGTCCACCATCGACAGCACCGGGCGGCCGGTGGTGACGTAGTCGCCCAGGCGCGGCAGGCGGTCGTTGACGTAGCCGTCCACCGGGCTGAGCACGCTGGTGCGCGTCAGGTTCAGGCGCGCCAGGTCGACCGCGGCCTGCGCCTGCTGCACGGCGGCCTCGCCCTGCTGGACCTTGGCCAGGCCTTCTTCCACCACTTCCTTGGAGACCACTTCCGAGAGCGTCTGGCTGCGGCGCGACTCGCGCCGCGCCTGTGCCAGCGTGGCGCTCTGCGCGGCCAGCGTGGCCTGCGCCTGCTGCAGCGCCAGCGCGAAGCGGTCGCGGTCGATCTCGAACAGCGGCTGGCCGCGCCGCACGAGCTGGTTGTCCTTGACCAGCACCTTGGTCACGAGGCCCGACACGTCCGGCGCGATCTGCACCACGTCGGCGCGCACGTGGCCGTCGCGCGTCCACGGCGCGATGGTGTAGTAGTCCCACAGGTGCTTGACAACGACCACCGCGACCGCGGTGACGACGAGGGTAAGGACCACAGGTCCGAGCGTGCGAAGATTCAGTTTCATGACTGCAGCCGATGCGCGAGGTAGACGACGCCACCCAGCACGATCACGTAAAACGCCAGATTGAACAGCGACCGGTGCCAGACCAGCCGGTAAAAGCCCGTGCGCGCCAGCACGGCGCGCGCGCAGGCGGTAATCAGGAAAGCCACCAGCATCCATGCCAGTAGGCTCGGGACAAACACGCCGTAGACGTCGATCTCGCCGCTCATTGCGCGCCTCCGCGTGGGTAACGGTTATTCATTGCCATGACCATCATCGGCTCCCGGCCGGACCGGACGGCGGCGGCAGCGGTGCCGGCGGCGCCGCGGCGAACAGCGCCACATGCATCTCCACCAGCGCCGCGAACGCCTCGCGCGAGGCGTGGTCGGCGCGCGTGGCGACGGCGCGGATGGCCTTGCCCATGCGCTCGCGCAGCACCTGCGGCGGCGCCTCGGCGCGCGCGTCGAGGCGCGCCTGGTAGTAGCTGGCCACGCCATGCAGCACGCGCCGCACGGCATGCTGGTGGTCCGGCGCCAGGTCCGGCATCTCGCGCTGCAATGCCAGCGTGCTCAGCTCCACGCGCACTTCGGAGAAGCCGTCGGTGGACAGCTCGCTCTCGCTGGCGGCCAGCCGCGGCACCAGTTGCGCCAGGCGGTCCAGCATGCGCGCGCGCAGGTGGGCGTGCTCGCCGGGCTCGCGCCCGGTGGCGTTGCGGGCGATGTCGTCCCAGCTCGCGCGCACCAGCCGGCGCGCCGCCACCCGGGTGCCGAACGGGCGGAACACCAGGGTCCAGATCAGCGCGAACAGGATGCCCGCGATACCGGCCACGTTGCCGTTGAAGAAGGCCTGGAAGTCCGCGCTGTAGGCGCCCTGGATGCCGATGTCGTTGGCCGTGATGACCGCCAGCGGCAGGCCGATCAGGGCCAGCCGCGGCTGCGCCATCAGCACGCCGATCGCCAGGTAGGGCGCGGAGAACATCAGCACCAGCATCTCGAAGTCGTGCGCGTTGGGCAGCACCAGGAACAGGTAGATGGTGGCGATCACCAGGCACACCACGTTCCAGGTGAAGAACGAATGGATCATCGGCGCGGGCTCGTCCAGCGCCGCGAAGAAGCAGCAGGCGACCGCGCCCAGCGCCACCGCGCCGGCGCCGTCGGCCCAGCCGGACCAGATCCAGATCATGCCCATGCTGAAGATGGCCAGCGCCACCGTCACCGTGGAAAACAGCAGCATGCCGTGGTCGTAGTGGCGCGCGGCGCCGACTTCCCAGCGCCGGAACGCCGGCGTCCACTCCGCTTCCGGCGCGGCCGCGCCGACGCGGCGCTGCAATGCCACGCAGTCCTGCCACAGCTCCATCAGCTCGCGCAGGCGGCCCTCGGCGGTGGCGGCCAGCGCGTCGTGCCAGTCCGGGCCGCGCGCGCCTTCGGCGCCCTCGGCACCATCGCTGGCCTCCGTGGCATCGAGCCGGGCCTGCGCGTCCGCCATCGGCGACGCCTGCGGCAGCTCCAGCTCGGGCAGCGGCGCCTGCGCGCCGCCGGCGATCCACTTCTGCACCCGCGCCATGTTGCGCGACAGCCGCCCGGGCATGCCGGCCGGGTTCTGGTGCAGGGCTTCCACCACCGCCGCCAGCGACGACAGCACCGGCAGCAGCATGGTCATGCGCCCGCGCAGCTCCTGCGCCTGCCGCACGCGCGCGGCGGTCTCGGTGTCGTAGGAAAGCTGGCTGATGAGCTGGTCCAGCGCCAGGATGTCGGCCGCCAGCCGGTGCCGGCTGTGGTGGCGCGAGACCTTGGCGGCGGCGTCCGCGCACAGCATGTCGGTGGCCCACAGCGCGGCGTCGCCGAGCCACTGGGCCGAGCGCTGGCGCAGCACCGTGGCCACGTCGGCCGGGAACAGCAGCGAGCCGACCACGCTGGCGCACAGGATGCCGATGCAGATTTCCTCGGCGCGCGCCACGGCGATGTCGAAGATGCCGCCGGGGTCGTTGACCGAAGGCAGCGCCACCAGCGGCAGCGTGTAGGCCGCCAGCATGAAGACGTAGCTGCGCGGCGTGCGGTGCAGCAGCGCCACGTACAGCAGCACGCCGGTCCACACCGCCACCGCCGCCATCAGCAGCGCCGGCGCGTTGACCAGCGTGGGCACCATGACCACGGCGGCGGCCGCGCCCAGCAGCGTGCCGAGCACGCGGTACAGCGCCTTGGAGCGCGTCGCGCCGGTCAGCGGGTGCGCCACGATATAGACGGAAGCCATCGCCCAGTACGGGCGCGGCAGGCCAAGATAGAGCGCGATGAACAGCGCCAGCATGGCGGCCACGAAGGCTTTGAAGGAAAAGAGCCAGTCTCTTCCGGAAGGCCAGGTCATCATTGCCGTCAGGATTCCGTGAGGCCGGAGATGGTGATGTTGCCGGCATTGCCGCCCGCGGCGGCGGCCGCGCGCGAGAGCGCGTCGAGCACGCGCAGCGCGCCTTCGAAATCCTGCTCGGTCAGGCCCGCGAAGACATCCGCGCGCAACTGCTTGAGCTCGGCCTCGATCTTGGTGGCGAGTTCCTCGCCGGCGTCGGTCAGCCACAGCGCGTTGGCGCGGCGGTCATTGGCGTCGACCTCGCGGCGCACCAGGCCCGCGGCGGAAAGCTGGTCGACCAGCCGCACCAGCGACGCGCCTTCCAGCCCCACGTAGTCGGCCAGCGTGACCTGCCGCACACCGCCGCCGAGGCGGCGGATGAACAGCAGCGGCCCGGCCGCGGCGGCGGAGATGCCGTAGGCGGTCACCGCGCCCTGCGAGATGTGACGCCATTGGCGGCCGGCCAGCATGAGCTGGCCAGTGAAGGCGAAACGGAGGGCGTCGAGCGGGGGCATGGAGGGAATGATAGCAACCATATAGTTAGGTTGCAAACTATTATCCTGCTAACCATTCCAACGGAAGGGGTTTTGTGGGGGGGGCAGGCATCCGCGCCCGCGCCGCCCTTCCGTCCACGCCGCCACGCCACCGCCACACCCGCGCCGCGTTCCCCGCGCACCGCGGCGCCGGACCCGCCGCGGTGCGCGAATCTGGTTATCATGGCCCGCATCGCCACCGCCCGCCGCCCTGTCCGCATCCCCATGCGCAACCGCATCAACGAAGAGATCACCTTCCGCAAGCTCGAAGTCCTGCTCGCGTACATGGAAGCCGGCAACCTCGCCAAGGCCGCCGAGGCGCTGGACGTGAGCGCGGTCAGCGTGCACCGCGCGCTGCACTCGCTCGAGGAAGGCATGCGCTGCGCGCTGTTCCGCCACGAGGGGCGCAGCCTGATTCCCACCGAGGCCGCGCACGTGCTGGCCGAGATCGCCGGCGAAGTGATCAAGACCATGTCCGACGGCATCCGCGCCACGCGCGAGGCGGCCGGCTATTCGGCCGACCACCTCAAGATCGGCTCGCTGTATTCGCTGACCATCCGCACCGTGCCGGAAGTGGTGATGGGCATCAAGCTGCGGCGCCCGGAACTGCAGCCCGAGCTGGTGCTCGGCTCCAACGCCGACCTGCTGTTCAAGCTCAAGCAGGGCGCCATCGACGCGGCGCTGATGGCGGTGCCCGAGCCCGACCCGGAGGTCGAGTCGATCGCGCTGTTCGAGGACGAGATCCACTTCGCCGCGCCGGCCGAGTCGGCCTACGCGCGCCAGGCGTCGGTCGACCTACACGCCTGCCGCGACGAAGCCTTCGTCTCGCTCAGCGAAGGCTTCGTCACCTTCCAGGGCTTCGTGGAAGCCTTCCGCATCGCCGGCTTCACGCCCAAGGTGGTGATGAAGACCGGCGACATCTTCTCGCTGATGAACCTCGTGAGCGGCGGCGTGGGCTACGCGCTGCTGCCGGGGCGCGTGCGCGACATGCTGCCGCACAAGGTGACGCTGATCCCGCTGTCGCCGCAATACCGGCTGCGCCAGCGCATCGGCCTGAGCTTCCTGCGCCGGCGCGAGCGCGACCCCAACCTGCTCGCGCTGGCCGCGGTGTGCCGGCTGGCGATGCGCGAGCGCGAAGGCTAGCCGACCACCGCCTTGGTGGCCAGGAACAGCAGCGACGGCCCCAGCAGGCAGCCCAGCCCGGTGTGGAACGTGGCGACCAGCGCGCCGTAGGGCACCAGCCGGCGGTCGGTCGCGGCCAGCCCGGCCGAGACGCCGCTGACGGTGCCGGCCAGCCCGCCGAACACCATCGCCGCGCGCGGGTTGTTCAGGCCGAGGAAGCCGGCCGCCATCGGCGTGCCGACCATCACGATGATGGCCTTGATGAGACCGGTGGCGATGCTCAGCGCGATCACGTCGGAACTGGCGCCGAGCGCCGCGCCCGTGACCGGCCCGACGATGTAGGTCACGGCGCCGGCGCCGATGGTGGTCATGCTGACCGCGTCGCTGTAGCCGAACGCGCGCGCCACCGCCGCGCCGACGATGAACGGCAGCACGGTGCCGAGCAGCAGCGAGACCGCGCCCACCAGCCCGGCCTTGCGCGCTTCCGTGACCTGCACCTCGAACGCGGTGGCGACGATGGCGAAGTCGCGCAGCATGGCGCCGCCCATCAGGCCGATGCCGGAGAACAGCGAGAGGTCGGCCAGGCCCTTTTCCTTGCCGGTGACGATGCCGCCGTAGTAGGCCAGCAGCAGGCCGATGACGATGGCGATGGCCGAGCCGTGCACGCGGCCGAAGGTCAGCCAGCGCGACAGCCGCGACGACAGCCACATGATGATGCCGACCGCGGCGAAGGCCGTGACCAGGCCGTTCTGCAGCAGCACGGCCTGGAACATGTGCGGAATGGAGTGCATGATGGCGGCTCCTCAGTGCGTGGAGACGGCGGCGCCGTCGGTGTCGAGCGGCGGCAGCGGCGCGTGGTCGCCGGTGCGGCTCAGCACGGCGATGCAGCCGGCCGACACCAGCACCGCGCCGAACGCGGCGAGCAGCGCGACCGGCCCGCCGCGCAGCGCGGCGACCACGTTCTGCTGCGCCGCCATCGCCACCACCACCGGGATGTACATCGCGCCCCAGAAGCCCACGCCGGCCTCGGTCTCGCGCGGCAGCAGGCCGCGCCCGTGCAGCCACAGCCGGATGCCGATGAGCAGCAGCATGGCGATGCCGACGCCGCCCACGTTGGCCTTGACGCCGATGGCCACGCCGAGCAGTTCGCCGAGGAACAGGCCGGCGAGATGGCAGACCGCCAGCAAGGCGGTTCCGTAGATGATCATGGTGCTTGTCTCCAGATGGCCTGCCGGCGTGCTTGCGCGCAGGCTGTTTTTGCGGGTGCGCGGAACGCGCCGCGCCGTGCGGGCTTCCGTCACGGTCTACCTTAGGCAGGCCGCCGGGGCGCATCAATCAACCCGGCGGACGGATCGTTAGCCTGGCGCTAACTGCGGCGGCGCCGACACTTACGCCCGGAGTAACGATGCCGCGGCGGGCGTCATTGCTTGCGCCGCGCCGGCCCCCTATCGTGGTGACATTCCCAGCCACCACACAGGGCAGACGCGATGCCGAATCCAGCCACCGACCGACAATGGGACACCCGCCGCGCCGGCAAGCGCCAGCGCCAGGCGCGCGGCGCGGCCTTCGCCAACGGCCGCGTGGTGCCCACCGCCGACATCGTCCCGTTCCTCGAAGCCATCGCCGCGCCGGGCGACCGCGTGGTGCTAGAAGGCAACAACCAGAAGCAGGCCGATTTCCTCTCGCGCGCGTTGGCCGAGGTGGACCCGGCCAAGGTGCACGGCCTGCACATGATCATCCCGAGCGTCAGCCGGGTCGAGCACCTGGACCTGTTCGAGCGCGGCATCGCGCGCAAGCTGGACTTCGCCTACGCCGGCGCGCAGAGCCTGCGCATCTCGCAGTTCCTCGAGGACGGCCAGCTCGAGATCGGCGCCATCCACACCTATATCGAGCTGTACGCGCGGCTCTACGTCGACCTCACGCCGGACATCGTGCTGATCGCCGGCTACAAGGCCGACCGCGACGGCAACCTCTACACCGGCCCCAGCACCGAGGACACGCCCGCGCTGGTGGAAGCCGCCGCGTTCCGCGACGGCATCGTGGTGGCGCAGGTCAACGAGATCGTGGACGACCCCGCCGGCCTGCCGCGCGTGGACATTCCCGGCTCGTGGATCGACTACGTGGTGCAGGCCGACCGGCCCTTCTTCTGCGAGCCGCTGTTCACGCGCGACCCGCGCCTGATCAAGCCGGTGCACGTGCTGATGGCGATGATGGCGATCCGCGGCATCTACGAGCGCCACCAAGTGCAGTCGCTCAACCACGGCATCGGCTTCAACACCGCGGCGATCGAGCTGATCCTGCCGACCTACGGCGAGTCGCTCGGCCTCAAGGGCAAGATCTGCAAGCACTGGGCACTCAACCCGCACCCCACGCTGATCCCCGCGATCGAGTCGGGCTGGGTGGAGAGCGTGCACAGCTTCGGCAGCGAGCTCGGCATGGAAGGCTACGTGGCCGCGCGCCCGGACATCTTCTTCACCGGCGCCGACGGCTCGCTGCGCTCGAACCGCGCGCTCTGCCAGCTCGCCGGCCAGTACGCGGTGGACCTGTTCATCGGCTCCACGCTGCAGATCGACGGCGACGGCCATTCCTCCACGGTCACGCGCGGGCGCCTGTCCGGCTTCGGCGGCGCGCCCAACATGGGCCACAACCCGGGCGGGCGGCGCCATGCCACGCCCGCGTGGCTGGACCTGATCGAGACCGGGGATCCGCTCGCGCGCGGGCGCAAGCTGGTGGTGCAGATGGTGGAGACCTTCCAGGCCGGCGGCAAGCCGACCTTCGTCGAATCGCTCGACGCGGTGCAGGTGGCCAGGGACAGCGGCATGCCGCTGGCGCCGGTGATGATCTACGGCGACGACGTCACCCACGTGCTGACCGAGGAAGGCATCGCCTACCTGTACAAGGCGCGCTCGCTCGAGGAACGCCGCGCCATGCTGGCGGCGGTGGCCGGCGTCACGCCGGTCGGCCTGCGCCACGACCCCGCCGCCACGCGCCGCATGCGCAGCGACGGCCTGATCGCGCTGCCCGAGGATCTCGGCGTGCAGCGCAGCCAGGCCACGCGCTCGCTGCTGGCGGCGAAAAGCATGGCCGACCTGGTCGACTGGTCGGGCGGGCTGTACCAGCCGCCGGCTCGCTTCAGGAGCTGGTGATGGCAAGCCCCGCCCTGCTCGCGCGGCCCGATGCGGGCCTGCCGCCCGCCGCCGCCATGCTGGCCGACCTCGCCGTGGCCGCGCTGCTCGACGAGGCCGCGCTGTCGCCCAAGCCCGGCCTGGTGGACGGCCGCGGCAGCGGCGCCCATGCCGACCTCGACCTGGACCTGATGTGCCGCTCGGCGCGCGCGCTGCATCCCGCCTTCGCGGCGATGGCCGCCGCCGGCCTGCGGGCCGCGCGGCCCGGCGTGGCGCTGCGCGAGACGCTCGGCGCGCTGGGCCGCGAAGCGGAGGCCGCGATGATGCGCGCCACCGGCGGCGTCAACACGCACCGCGGCGCGATCTGGAGCCTGGGCCTGCTGGTCGGCGCCGCTGGCTGGCACCAGCAGCCGCGCGCCACCCGCTCGCCGCATTCCGCCCATGCCGTGGCGCGCACCGCCGGCGCCGTGGCGCGCCTGCCCGACCGCCACCGCCCCGCGCGCACCGGCCACAAGGGCGAGCGCGCCTGCCTCGACTACGGCGTGCGCGGCGCGCGCGGCCAGGCGCAGGCCGGCTTTCCGCACGTGCTGCGCGCCGGCCTGCCCGAGCTGCGGCGCAGCCGCGCGCGCGGCGACGCCGAGCCGAGCGCACGCGTCAACGCGCTGCTGGCGATCATGAGCCGGCTCGACGACACCTGCGTGCTGGCCCGCGCCGGCCGCGACGGGCTGGCGCTGATGCAGTCCGGCGCGGCGCGGGTGCTGGCCGCCGGCGGCATCGCCACGCTGCCCGGGCGCCGCCTGCTGCGCGCGCTGGAGGCCGGCATGCTGGCCTGCAACGCCTCGCCCGGCGGCGCCGCCGACCTGCTCGCCGCCACCTTTTTCCTCGACCGCCTGCCGCTGGCGATGGCATCGCTCGACGCCGCCCCCGCCAGCCCGCAAGGAGACAAGTAAATGGAACAGCTTCAGTTCGAATATCCCGCCGGCGCGCCGGCCGGCCGCCGCGTGCTGGTCGGCGTGGTCGGCTCCGGCGACCTCGAGGTCCTGGTCGAGCCCGGCAGCGCCGGCACCACCGTGATCGACGTCACCACCTCGGTGGACGGCTACGGCAAGGTGTGGGACGCGCAGCTCGCGCGCGTGTTCAAGGCCGGGCCGCGCGCGGCCATGCGCATCCGCATCCACGACTTCGGCGCCACGCCGGGCGTGGTCGGCATGCGCCTGGCCGAGGCGTTCGAAGCGCTGGACGCATCCGCCGACGACAACAGCAAGGAGCAGCCATGAACCATCCGTCGCTGCTCGGACGCGAGAGCTTCGTCGAGCTGGGCGCGCGCGCCCGCGCGCATGCGTTGCTCGATGCCGGGACCGTGCGCGAACTGGCCGGCCCGTTCGACGGGCTGGTGTCGCCGTGGCTGGCGCGCCAGGGCGTGGTGCCGCAGGCCGATGACGGCGTGATCGTGGCCAAGGGCCGCATCGACGGCCACGGCGCCGTGGTGCTGGCCATCGAAGGCGCGTTCCAGGGCGGCAGCCTGGGCGAGGTCGGCGGCGCCAAGATCGCCGGCGCGCTGGAGCTGGCCGCGCAGGACAACCGCCGCGGCGTGCCCACGCGCGCGGTGATCCTGTTCGAGACCGGCGGCGTGCGCCTGCAGGAGGCCAACCTCGGCCTCGCCGCCATCGCCGAGATCCACGCGGGCATCGCCGACCTGCGCCGCTACCAGGCGGTGGTCGGCGTGATCGCCGGGCAGGTCGGCTGCTTCGGCGGCATGTCGATCGCCGCCGGGCTGTGCAGCTATCTGGTGGTCACGCGCGAGGCGCGGCTCGGCCTCAACGGCCCGGCCGTGATCGAGCAGGAAGCCGGCGTGGCCGAATACGATTCGCGCGACCGCCCGTTCATCTGGAGCTTCACCGGCGGCGAGCAGCGCATCGCCACCGGGCTGGCGGACCGCTACGTGGAAGACGACAGCGCGGCCATCCGCGCCACCGTGCGCGCGCTGCTGGCGGCCGGGCCGCCGGCCACGCACCGCAGCGAGCGCTACGCGCATTACCTGGCGCGGCTGCGGTCGTACGATCCGGCGCGCCAGCCGGAGCCGCAGACCGTGCGCGACATCTACGCCGACGGAGCTTCGTCATGAATATCGCAACCGCAACCGCAATCGCAACCGAGACCGCAAACCCCGCCGCCAGCCGCGGCGCCGCCTGGCTGGCCGCGCTGAGCGGCAACGCCGCGCGCGTGGCCGGCTACCCGGCCAGCGTGCAGGTGGCCGATGCCGCCCTCGGCGGCCAGCCGGCGCGCTTCGTCGCGCTGGTGCCCGACCCGGCCAGCGCGTGGCCGCGCGCGCGCCACGGCGAGGCCGGCGTGATCGAAGGCTGGTCGCTGGCGCGCGCCGTGCACGAGGTGGTGCAGGCCGACCGCGACGCCACCACCAAGCGGCCCGTCGTCGCCATCGTCGACACGCCCAGCCAGGCCTATGGCCGGCGCGAGGAAGCGTTCGGCATCCACCAGTCGCTGGCCGGCGCCGCCGGCGCCTACGCGCAAGCGCGGCTGCGCGGGCACCCGGTCATCGCGCTGCTGGTCGGGCCCGCCATGTCGGGCGCCTTCCTCGCGCACGGCTACCAGGCCAACCGCCTGCTCGCGCTCGACGACGCCGGCGTGGAAGTCCACGCGATGGGCAAGCAGGCCGCCGCGCGCATCACCATGCGCAGCGTGGAAGACCTGGAAACGTTCGCCGCCAGCGTGCCGCCGATGGCCTACGACATCGGCAGCTACGCCACGCTGGGCCTGCTGTGGCGGCGCATCCGCGTGGGCCACGCGGCCGCGCCCGATGCGGCCGACCTCGATATCGTGCAGGGCGCGCTGCTGGCCGCGCTCGCCGACATCCTGGCCGACCCGCAGCGCGACCTGCGCAGCCGCCTGGGCGGACCCAACCGCCAGGCGTCGGGCCGCGTGCGCGAAGTGCTGGCGCGGCAGTGGGATGACTGACGCGCGCCGCGCCCGCAGGCCATGACCGCATCCGCCCCGCTGCCGCACGACCTGCTGTGGCTCGCCGATCCCGCCGCCTTCGTTGCTGACTGCGCGGACCATGCGGACCGCGCGGACTGCGCGCTGCCCGCGTGGGCGAGCGCCGCGTGGCTGGCGCAGGCGCCGCTGGTGGTGCGGCGCGCGCGCGCCGATGCGCGCGGCCGCATCCCGGTGGGCGTGCGCGGCGTCACGCGCGCGCAGCGCCACGCCGCGTGGCTACCCGCCGCGCAGGTGGCGCGCGCCGTCACGCCGCGCATGATCGCGCGGCTGGCGCGCTGGCGCGAGCATCCGCGCCGGGCGCTGCCCGCGCTGGCCGCGCTCGCGCGCGCCGCGCCGCTGCTGGACGCCATGCGGGTGGACTGGGGCGTGGCCGGCAGCGTGGGCTTCAGCCTCGCGTCGGGCCTCGACCTGCTGCACGAGGGCAGCGACCTCGACCTGCTCGTCACCGCCGCCGCGCCGCTCGCGCCGCCCGCCGAGCGCGCGCTGATCGCGCTGCTCGACGATCCCCGCCTCGACATCCAGGTCGGCACGCCGCGCGGCGCGTTCGCGCTGCGCGAGCGCGCGCGCACGGGCGGGCGCGTGCTGCTCAAGACCGCGGATGGCCCGGTCATGTGCGACGACCCGTGGCTGGCGCCGGCGGCACGCCCATGAGCACCATGAGCACGCTGTTCACCTTCCCCGGCCAGGGCGCGCAGCGCGCCGGCATGCTGCACGCGCTGCCCGACCACCCGGCCACGCGCGCCACCGTGGCCGAGACCAGCGCGGCGCTCGGCGAGGACGTGCTGGCGCTGGACAGCGCGGCGGCGCTGGCCTCCACCGTGGCCGTGCAGCTCTGCCTGCTGACCGCCGGCGTGGCCACGGCCCGCTGCCTGCTGGCCGAAGGCGCGCGGCCCGACGCGGTGGCGGGCCTGTCCATCGGCGCCTATGCGGCGGCCGTGTGCGCGGGCGTGCTGGAGCATGCCGACGCGGTCCGGCTGGTGGCGCTGCGCGCGCGGCTGATGGCGCAGGCCTACCCGCGCGGCTACGGCATGACGGCCATCCTCGGGCTGGAGCGCGCGCCGCTCGAACGCATCGTGGCGCGGGTATGCGCGCCGGCCGCGCCGGTCTACCTGGCCAACTTCAACGCGCCGATGCAGATCGTGATCGCCGGCGCCGAGGCGGCAATGGCGCGCGTGGCCGAACTGGCGCTGGCCGCCGGCGCGCACGCGGCCAAGCCGGTGGCCATCAGCGTGCCGTCGCACTGCGCGCTGCTCGACGCGCAGGCCGCCGAGTTGGAGCGCGCCTTCGCCGGCGTCGCGGTGGCGCGGCCGCGCCTGCGCTACTTCAGCGCCAGCGCCGCGCGCGAGCTGCGCGACCCGGCGCGCATCGCCGCCGACCTCGCGCGCAATCTCGCCGTGCCGGTGCGCTGGCACGAGACCATGCTGCTGGCGCGCGAATGCGGCATGCGGCTGGCGGTGGAGATGCCGCCCGGCAACGTGCTCACGCGGCTGGCCGCGCCGCTGCTGGCCGGCGGCATCGCCGTGGCCTGCGCCGACACGCGCCTCGACAGCGTGGTGGCGCTGTGCGCGCGGGAGGCCCGGCAACAGGCGGGACGGGACTAGGCCAGCGGCAGCGCCGTGCTGTATAGCACCTGCTTGAGCGCGAAGCTCGAGCGGATGTTCGACACGCCGGGGATGCGCGTGATCTGGTCGATGATCAGCCGCTCCAGCGCCTCCACGTCGGGCACGATCACGCGCAGCAGGTAATCGGCGTCGCCCGACATCAGGTAGCACTCCATCACCTGCGGCAGCGCCGCGATGCGCCGCTCGAACACGTCCAGGCTTTCGCGGCGCTGCTTGTCCAGCGAGACCTGGATGAACACCACCACCTTCAGCCCGAGGCGGCGCGCGTCGAGCAGCGTCACCCGGCGCGAGATCACGCCGCGCTTCTCCAGTTGCTTGACGCGCGCCAGGCACGGCGACGGCGACAGGCTGACGCGGCTGGCCAGTTCCACGTTGGTCAGGCTGGCGTCGCGCTGCAGCTCGTTGAGGATGCGGATATCGGTGGCGTCCAGTTCCAGGTCTTCCAGCACGTTGCACTCCGGTTCGATCGAATGACGGCATTCTATGCCGCCATGCGCGATCCATGCAGCGAACTTCGGTTTTTGCTGCGGCGCACCAGAACGTAGACTTTCCGGGTCGCCCAGGTGCATTCGCGCGCCGGGCGCAAAGGACGTTTCCGCACTGGCGGCACAGCAATATGAGTCGAAGCATGCAAGCAGCACAACAAGGATGGCGCCGGTTCGTTCCGCTGGCCTGCGCCGTGGCGATCTGGGGCGGCAACTGGCCGGTGATGAAACTGGGCCTGACCCACGTCAGCCCGCTGTGGTTCGCCGCCGCGCGCTTCGTCTCGGCCGCGGCGATCAGCTTCGTGGTGCTGGGCATGCTGCGCCGGCTGCGGCTGCCGAGCCGGCAGGAATGGCCGCTGGTGATCGGCGTGGGCCTGCTGCAGATGGCGGCCTTCACCGCGCTGGCGCTGTGGGCGCTGCAGTACGTGCCGCCCGGGCGCGCCTCGGTGATCGCCTATGCCACCTCGGTGTGGGTGATCCCGCTGTCGTCGCTGGTGCTCAAGGAGCGGCTGTCGCGCCCGCAGTGGATCGCCACCGGGCTGAGCTACGCCGGCATCGCGCTGATGGTGGCGCCGGCGCTGGGCGGCTGGCAGCTGCATACGGTGGTGGGGCTGGCGATGCTGCTCGGCGCCTCGCTGGCGTGGTCGCTCAGCATCATCCAGCTGCGCGCCAGCCGCGCGGTGCGCCTGGGCGCGGACATGATTCCGTGGGAGACCGCCGTGGCCTCGGTGCCGCTGGTGCTGCTGGCGCTGCTGCGCGACGGCGCGCCGCATTTCCTGTCCATCCCGGAGATCTGGCCGCTGCTGTTCTACACCGGCCCGCTGGCCACCGCGCTGACTTTCATCGTGGTGCTGAACATGACGCAGGCGCTGCCGCCGGCGGCCACCTCGGTGGCCATGCTGTGCGTGCCGGTGATCGGGCTGATCGTCTCCGCGGCGGCCTTCCACGAGCGCATCTCCGCCGACCTGTCGGCCGGGCTGGCGCTGATCGCGCTGGGCGTGGCCACCACCGCGCTGGCGCCGTGGCTGGGCCGGCGCATGCCGTGGCGCAGTGCGTAGGGGCAAACCGAGCGCGGACCCGGGCGTGGACGTTACACCCGGACACAGTTGTATTGGGCCGCTAATACCTGGCGCCGGCGCGACCGGCTAAAGTGCAGTCACTTGCCAACCGGAGCTGCCCCCGTGCGAAACATCGCCACCCTTTGCACCTTTGCCGCCGTCGCGGTTTCCACCGCGCTGGCTTCGAGCGCGGCCAGCGCGCGCGTCGACGTGGACATCGGCATCGGCGTGCCCGCGCCGGTGTACGTCGCGCCGGCCCCGGTGTACCAGCCGGCCCCGGTCTACCAGCCCGCGCCGGTCTATGCGCCGGCGCCCGTGTACGTCGCGCCGGCGCCCGTGGTGGTGGGCCCCGGCTACTACGGTCCGGGCTACTACGGCCCGGGCTGGCGCGAGCGGGCCTGGCGTGAGCGCGAATGGCGCGAGCGGCGCTGGCGCGATCACCATGACGATCACGAGCACGACCGGTACGACGATCGCGGGCGCGAGCGCGAATGGCGCCGCTGAAGCCCGCCGGCGCGGGGCCGCGCTGAGCCGCCGGGCCGGCGGCGCCTGCCGGGCC
>NZ_AQPL01000335.1:0-2873 GCF_000395345.1 Cupriavidus sp. WS
CGGCGCCTGCCGGGCCGGCGGCCCGCCGCGTACCCCGCCTCATGGCCCGCCGCATGACCCCATCGGCCGGATGGATATTCAAATTTCCTGAATATCGAATACGAGACGGCACCGCATTGCGGCAAGGCCGCGGATCTATTCTTGGTGGCATGGAAGCGCGAACGCTTCTGCCGATTTCAACAAAGAGCGATCCGCCATGACCATCACCACCACCCGCCTGCTGCTCGCCGCCGCCCTCGCCGGCGCCGCCCTGCTCTCGCTCAACTCCGCCTTCGCCGCCGACGCGCGCGGCGCCGATGCCGGCGACGGCCACGGCCATGCGCGCGGCGCCGCGCGCGCTGCCGGCGGCGCGGATGCCTTCGGCGGCGGCGCCCGCACCGTGGTCAACGAGTACCCGTTCGGCTTCGCCGTCTGAGCCGCGCGCGGGAGCACGCCATGACCTTCAAGGAAAGCGCCCTCGTCCTGGCCGGCTGGCTGGCCGCCTGCATCGGCAGCGGCTACCTCGCCGGCTTCGCCGCGCAGGTACTCCAGAACTAGGCGCGCCGCGCGGGCGGGCGCCGGGCCGCTACGGCCCCTGCTCGTCCGGCGCGCGCGCGAAGCCATGCTCGCGGCGCGCGATGGCGCTGGCGAGCCCGTATTCGGCGGCGAACAGCAGCACCAGCGCGGCGATGGCCAGCGCGCCGAGCGCCAGCCGGTAAACGATCCAGGTCGACATGACGGCAAGCCGGGGGAAAGCCCGGCGCAATGTTCCTGCCTGCAGCGTAGGCGCGGCCGCATCAAGACTGCGCATCGATGCGGCCGCCGTGCGCAAAGAACGCCTAAAAAACCCGCCGGCGGCGAGTGCCGAAATCGACATAAGTTGATCTGGATCCTGGCAGGCGCCTGCCATCGGTGCCATCATTGCCCACAATGGCCGCCCCCGGCTGTCCGCACGCCGTCCCGGCCTGCGCCCCGGGGCGCAGCCACGCCAGGACAACCGTTGCCCAATCAGGAGATCGCCCCATGACCAATATCGTGCTTGCCACCGATGGTTCGCCCTTTGCCGATGCCGCCGCGCGCTTCATCATCGAAGGCCGCCTGCTGCGCAGCGGCTTCACCGTGCACGTGGTGCACGTGACGCCGGAAGTCACCGGACAGGTACGCGCCTTCGTCAGCAAGGAAACCATCGACGCCTGGCACCAGGAGGAGAGCGACAAGGCCATGAAGTCGGTGTCGGACATTCTCGCCGCGGGCGGCGTCGCCTTCGAGCGACACGCGCTGCATGGCTTCGCGCCGGAGCGCATCGTGGCCTATGCCACCAGCGTGGACGCGCAGGGCATCGTCATGGGCACGCACGGGCGCGGCTCGTTCTTCGACGCGGTGATCGGCTCGGTGGCGGGCCGGGTGCTGGCGCATGCGCCGTGCCCGGTGGTGCTGGTCAAGGCGCAGGACAAGAAGTAAGGCCTGCGCGGTCCGCGCCGCTTGCTTTAGGCCGCGCTTGTGCCCGGGCTGATGTCCGGGTCCGGCCGGGCTTCATGCCGGCCAGAGCGGCGGCTCGTCCATCAGCGCGACCTGCTCGCGCAGTTCGAGGATGCGGTCCTGCCAGTAGCGCGCCGTGCCGAACCACGGAAAGGCCGCGGGGAAGGCCGGGTCGCGCCAGCGGCTGGCCAGCCACGCGCTGTAGTGCAGCAGGCGCAGCGTGCGCAGCGCCTCGATCAGGTGGAGCTGGCGCGGATGGAATTCCGCGAAGTCCTCGTAGCCGGCCAGGATGTCGGCCATCTGGCGCTGCATCGCGGCGCGGTCGCCTTCGAGCAGCATCCACAGATCCTGCACGGCCGGGCCCATGCGGCTGTCGTCGAAGTCGACGAAGTGCGGGCCGGGCGGACGCGCGCCGGCCTGCGATGCCTCTATCCACAGCACGTTGCCGCGATGGCAGTCGCCATGCAGGCGCAGCAGCGGCAGTTCGCCGGCGCGCTCGTAGCAGCGGCGCGCGCCGTCGATGGCGAGCGCCGCCACCGCTTCCCAGGCCGGGCGCAGGTCGTGCGGAATGCAGTCGTGCGCCAGCAGCCAGTCGCGCGGGGCCACGCCGAAGGTGTCCACGTCGATGGCCGGGCGCGCGACGTAGGGCCGCGTGGCGCCGACCGCGTGGATGCGGCCGATGAAGCGGCCGAGCCAGGTCAGCGTGTCGGCGCGGTCGAGCTCGGGCTCGCGCCCGCCGCAGCGCGGGAACACCGCGAAGCGGAAGCCCGCGTGCGCCAGCAGCGTGCGGCCGTCGCGCGCGATGGCCGGCACCGCCGGGATCTCGGCGTCGGCCAGTTGCTGCACGAACGCGTGTTCTTCCAGGATGGCGGCGTCGCTCCAGCGGCCGGGCCGGTAGAACTTGGCCACCACCGGCGCGCTGTCTTCGATGCCGACCTGCCAGACCCGGTTCTCGTAGCTGTTGAGCGCCAGCAGGCGGCCGTCCGGCTGGAAGCCGGCGGCTTCCAGCGCGTCGAGCAGCAGGTCCGGCGTCAGGCCAGCGTAGGGCACGCCGCCATCATCGACGCCATCGCCCGTACCCGGAAGATCGAAGCCTGAGCTGGACATGATGCGCGGCCGCCGTGGGGGAATCAGCGGCCGGTCTTGCGCTGGCCGCCCAGCAGCGCGGCTTGCGGCGCCGGACGGCGGCCCTGGCCGCCGCGCGGCTGCGCGACGTTGCCGTTGACGTCGCCGCCACCGTTGCCGCCGCGGCCACCGCCGTTGCCGTTACCACCACCATTGCCATTGCCGGCGGCGCGGTTGCCGTTGGCCTGGCCGTTGCGCGGCGCGCCCTGGCCGGCCTGCGCCGGACGGCCGCCGCCCTGCGCGGGACGCTGGCCCTGCGGCTGCGGCGCGCGGCGCTGGCCTTCGGCGCC
>NZ_AQPL01000336.1:0-1850 GCF_000395345.1 Cupriavidus sp. WS
CCGGCCGGCGGCGCCGGCCCGGTTGCAGCATGCTGATTGAGGTGCACCGATGAGAATACTTACGCTGCCGCTTTCCATTCTTGCGCTGGCCTTGAGCGCCTGCGCCGTGGGTCCCGATTATGTGGCGCCCACCCTGACGGATTCCGCCACCGGCACCTTCGCCGCCAGCGCGGAGCCGGCCCTTTACGATGACAGGCCCGCGCATGACGACTGGTGGCGCCTGTATCGGGACCCGATACTCGATCGGTTGATTCAGGACGCGCTGGGCGCGAACACCGACGTGCGGGTGGCCGTCGCGCGTCTGGAGCGGGCGCGCGCGATGTTGCGCGACGCCGGCGCGGATCTTTATCCGGGCACCGGACTCGATGCCACGGCGAATCGCCAGAGACAGGCCGCCGTCCAGACGCTTCCCGGACTGGACCGGGAAAACACGCTCCTCGACGCGGGCTTCGGCGTGGCCTATGAAGTCGACCTTTTCGGCAGGGTGAGACGAAGCCTGGAATCGGCCCGCGGCGACTTCGAAGCGGCGCAGGCGGACCGGGATGCCGTCAGGGTGGCGATCGTCGCGGACACCACGCGGGCCTACCTCAATGCCGCCAGCGCAGCCCGGCGGCTCGCCGTCGCCCGCCGCATCGTCGAGTTGCTGGATCGCTCGCTGCGGGTGACGGGCGGCCGCGAACGGGCCGGGCTGGCCACGCCGCTGGATACGGCCAGAATGGCCGCCTTGCGGGAGCAGCGGCGTTCGAGCATCCCGGCGATTGCCGCCGAGCGGCAGGCCGCCCTTTTCCGGCTCGCTGTCCTGACCGGCCGTGCCCCCAGGGATCTGCCCGCCGCCGCGGCCACGGCCGATACGCCGCCGGCCATCGAGGTGCCGATTCCCGTCGGTGACGGGAAGGCGATGCTTGCCCGGCGGCCGGATGTCCGCGCCGCGGAGAGACGGCTCGCTGCCGCTACCGCGCGAATTGGCGTCGCCACGGCCGATCTGTATCCGCGGATCTCGCTCGGCGCGTCGATCGGATCGACCGGATTCGGCTTTGGCGATCTCTTCGGCGCCGGTCCCCTGCGATGGCTGGCGGGGCCGTCGATCTCCTGGTCCTTCCCGAACCAGGAGCGGATCCGCGCGCGCATCGCCGCCGCCAGGGCGGATAGCGATGGCGCGCTTGCCACCTTCGACGGCAGCGTGCTGCAAGCGCTGGCCGAGACGGAAACGGCGCTGTCGAACTACGCCCGCGCGCTTGACCAGCGCGCCGCGCTCGACGCGGCCCGGGAGCAGGCGGACCGGGCCGCGCGCATCGTCCGGGCCCAGCAGCGGGAGGGACGCAGCGACAGCCTTGCCCTGCTCGATGCCGAACGGACCTTTGCCGATGCGCAAGCGCAGCTCGCCGATGCCGAAGGCCGCATTGCCAACGCGCAGGTGGATCTGTTCAGGGCGTTGGGCGGTGGCTGGGCATCTCCCGGTTGAACGCATGACGGCGATGCCGTGCCTGGCAGGAATGACCAGGACCGATTGATTTCCGACACGCGCGCTAGAATGCGGTCTGCGTTGCCCGATTGCCATCATGGATCGCCGCCATGACCAAGGAGATGTGATTGAAAACCGTCGCCGTGCTTGCCCTCCAGGGCGTGGTGCCGTTCGACCTCGGGATTGCCTGCGATGTGTTTTCGCGGGTCGTGCTTGCGAACGGCAAGCCTGGCTATCGTGTGCTGGTGTGCGGCGAGTCGGCGCGCGTGGACGCCGGCGGGCATTTTGATATCCGGGCGCCCGGGCGGCTGGAAGATGCGTTGGACGCGGATCTCGTGATCGTTCCGGGCGTCGACGATATCGAGCGGCGGGTTTCCGCCGGCGCCTG
>NZ_AQPL01000337.1:0-23712 GCF_000395345.1 Cupriavidus sp. WS
GGCGGGTTTCCGCCGGCGCCTGCCGAACGCTGAAGGCCGCGCGCGAAAGCGGCGCGCAACTGGCTTCGATCTGCACCGGCGCCTTTGTGCTTGCCGAAGCGGGACTGCTGGACGGCCATCGCGTGACGACCCATTGGGCGGCCGCGGACGAGCTCTCGCGCCGCTACCCCGCGCTGGAGGTGGACACCGGCGTTCTGTTTGTCGACGAGGGGGACATCGTCACGTCCGCGGGCAGCTCGGCCGGTCTCGACATGTGCCTGCACCTGGTCGGGCGCGACTATGGACAGGCCGCCGCGGTGCAGGCGGCACGGCTCGCGGTGGCGCCGCTTCACAGGGACGGCGGACAGGCGCCGTTTATCCGGCAGCCCGTTGCCGATACGGCGACAAGCCTTTCCCCCCTCTTCGATTGGATGCTGAAAAATCTCCACAAGCCGATCGACGTGACGGCGCTTGCGGCAAAAGCCAGGATGACACCGAGGACCCTTGCGCGCCGGTTTCGCGACCAGACGGGGACCACGCCCATTCAGTGGCTGATCACACAACGGGTTCGCCGCGCGCAGGAGCTTCTGGAGACCAGCGAAGCCTCGGTCGATCAGGTGGCTTCGGCATCGGGTTTCGATTCCCCGGTCACGTTCCGCGCAAGGTTCCAGCGGGTGGTGGGGCTCACGCCGTCCGCCTATCGACGGCGGTTCAGGCAATCGTAGGGTGGCCTGCAAGCGGCGCGCATGGCCATGCCTGTGTCGGTCGCGGATCCCGCAACACATCGAGTACGTGTTGCGTGAAACGCGCAACGTACCCCGCGCGATTGCAATACCGAGGAAAACTCCACCCCGGCGTCCGCTCAGTTCAGCGGCCTGACGCGCCGGAACGCGGCCAGGATGGCCAGGTCATAGCCGATCTTCAATACGCCGCAGGCCAGCAACGGGGCGCCGGCCCAGCCCATTGCCATGAGTCCGCCGGCAAGCACCGGGCTGATCGCGGCGGCGAGGCTGCGCGGCACCGCGGTCAGGCTTGCCGCCGCTGCCCGCTCGGCGGGGGTGACCACCGCCATCACAAAGGCGGTGCGCGTTGGCACATCCATTTGAGACAGCGCGCTGCGCGCCAGCAGCAACAGCAACGCCAGCGGCAACGACGGCGCAAACGCGGCGGCGATCAGGAACGCGCTGGATGGAATGTGCGTAAACACCATCGTGTTCAACAACCCGATCTTTCGGGCCAGCGGAACGGCGGCGAGCTGTGACGCCGTGGTCAGCAATCCGGCCCAGAAGAAGAACTGGCCCGCCGCGCCGGGCGACATCCCGAAACGCTGCATCAGCCAGAGCGACAGCAAGGCATTGACGACCAGGCCGCTCGCAAACGCATCCACGCTGAACAGCATCGCGAGCCGGATGACGATCCGACGCGACGGCCCCAGCGGCGCGGCCGTCGACGTCGAGTGCGGATGGGGTGCGGGCAGCCTCGCGTAGAGCGCCCAGAGCGCAATGCCGGTCAGGGCGTAGACGACGAACATCAGGCGCATGCCGTCCAGGAACGACAGGCCGGCATGCCTGGCGAGCCAGCCCGGCACGGCCGCGGCCAGCGCCCCGAATGCGGCGGACAGCGAGCCCGCAAGGCCGTAGCGCGCAAACAATGCCGTGCGCGCCTCGGGTTTCGCGGATTCCGCCAGCCGTGCCTGCTCCAGCGGCAGGAACACGCTGACATCGCCCGAGCTCGGGTTCAGCGTGCCGACGAAGGCAACGATCAACAGCGGCCAGAGCGACGACAGGCCCGCAAAGGCCGCCCCGGTTGCGGCCATCATGACTGCCGCCCCGATCAGCAGGCGACGTTGCGCAAAGCGGTTCCCGATGAGTCCGACCAGAATGGTGGCAGCCGCGGAGCCGATCAGCGTGACGCTGCTGATCAGCCCGACGGCGAGCTGGTCGAAGCCGAGGGCCAGCAGGTACGCCGGCAACAGCACCGCCACGAAGCCGTCGCAGAAGCCACGCAGCGCCCGCCCGGCAAGAAGCGGCATGACGCTTGCGTCGGCACCGGACGGCAGCACGAGGCCGGAGAGCATGGTGCGATTCACTGGTCGGCGGCCTCGGTTGTCATGGCGTTCTCATGGATCATGATGATCTCCTGTGGCTCGATGATGCGGCAGCGGACAGGCTGCCAGTCCGGTCCTGTCCTGAGTGGAAAGAAGCCCGGCAATCCGGGAACGAGGAACGGGGAACAAGCAACGGGCTAGCGCTTGCGAGCGCTGGAAAAGTGCGTGTAGAGCGAGTCGAGGACATGACCGGCCTCCGTCAGCAGCGCGTCGTCGTCGGGCAGGCGCTCGCGCGCGCCCGCCACCATCGCTTCGAAACCGCTCGCTTCCGCAACCGGCGTGCCGCCGATGTCCAGCACGTGAACCATCTGGCCGAGGCGTGCCAGTCCTTTGTCCTCGTCCAGCCCGAAGCTGGCGAGCAACACCTCGAACGAAACCCGGTCGCCGACATGCGCGAATGTCGCGCCGTCGAAATCGAACGCCAGCGCCGCCTCCGGGCACTGGCGAACGTCTTCCAGCCAGAGGAAGGTGGCGTGGGGATCGATGAAGCGCCGGATCAGCCAGGCACAGGCAACGCGGTCCACCCAGAGGTGCCGTCGGGTTGCCCAGCATCGCCCCTGGTATTGGGCGGGGTCGCGTCTCGGGATGCTGCCCGCCCTGCCCTGTGGCTCGCCCGGCGACAGCACGATGTCGATGGCCGCGTTGAAATCGCGCCACCGCGCTTCGGCGCGGACCGAGGCCTCGTTCGGGAAGAAGTCGATCCTGCGGATCGCGTCGAATCCGCGGCCGTACCGGCGAGCCATGCGCAGCAGTGCCGCTTCGTCCGTGTCGGCCAGTGTTGCGCGCGCGCCAGAGAGCTCGGCCATCCAGTCCGCGTATTCGGGGGTGCGGTCGAACAGCGCGCGATATTCGGCATCCTGCCGCGTGTCGGTGGCCTGAACGGAGAGCGTCCAGACCTTGCCATCCTCGCCGGCCGCGTCCGACGCAAGCGCCTGCAACGGCTCGCGCACGCCGGCCAGATCGGGCAGCAGATAGGCCCCGTCGCGCAGCGCGGCCGCGCCAAGCGCCTTGATGCCGCGCCAGAGGCGCATGCGGGCCGTGGCGGCCGAAGTGGGCAGGCTGGCAACCAGCAGCACCCATTGGGAGGGAAATTGAAGCGCAGTCATGCACCCAGCTTAGCGGGCCATCGCTTGCGCTTCAATGTTGTAGAGATCTCTACGTAGGTAACTGGCCGGCGCCGGACAGGTGACTATCGCGGCGCATGAGGCGCCGCGAGGCTCTCCATCGGGGATGCGCGGCGGCCCCAGCCGCGCAGCGAGTCCAGCACGGCCTGCAGCGGCAGCCTTTCCAGGTGAAAGCAGGCCTGACCGAGCCGCCCGGCATCGCCAGGCGCCTTGCGGCCGTAGACGAAGCAATCCGTCGCCTTCTCGATCAGTTCGTCATCGGTAAGCGGCAGCTGCGCACTGCCGCGAAGGGCCTCCACGCGAATCGCCAGCCGGCGGCCGTCGCGCAGGTGAACGGCGACTTCGGCCCAGCGCGGGAAGGTCGGCGGTTCGCCCTGGCTCAGGTGCACCCGGTCGAAGAAGGCCTGGATCTCGGGCCGCAGAACCGGCTCGTCGCGAAAGCTCGCCAGATTTACCGCGCCATCGCAAATGGCCGCCGCCATGGCGTACTGCATGCTGAACTTGGCTTCGAGACCCGTGCGCGGGCGGTCGTGGATGAGTGGCACCGTGGCGCGGTAGTTCGTCTTCACGTCCACGCGCTCCACGTCGTCGAGCGTGAACGGCGTTTCGCGCCGGATGTCGAGCATGCCCTGAATCGCCCGGTGGGTGGCATAGCACAGCGGATACTTCTTGATGTCGAGCCCCGAACGTTCGATCTCCAACGGCAGCTCGCCCAGGCGGTCGAGCTCCGCGTGCAGATCCTGGCCGTCGGCATAGAGCACCGCGTAGCCCTGCTTGCCGTCCAGCGCCGCGGGCGATGCATCCAGACCCGCGTCGGCCAGCAGGACGGACCGGAGCGCGATCGCATTCGCCTGTCCTGCCTGGAAGGCCTTGCCCATCGTGCCGAAGTTCTCCCGGGTTCCCGCGATCTGCGACACGAGGATGCCCAGCGCATGAATCGTGCGCTGCTGGTCGAGCCCCAACAGGCGCGCGCAGGCGGCGGTCGTGCCGAAGGCGGCGATCGAGACGGTGGAGTGCCAACCCTTGGCGTACTGGTCGTCCACGATGGCGCGCGCGATGCGGACCGTCACCTCCAGGCCCACCACGCAGGCGTCGAGCACCGCGCGACCGGCGCTGCCGAGCCCCTCCCCCAGGGCCACCACCGCGGGAAACATCGCAACGCTCGGATGACCGCGCAGCGGGGAGCTGACGTCGTCGAAATCGAGCACGTGGCCCATCGTGCCATTGACCAGCGCGGCCATCTCGACGGGCAGGCGCTCGCCGGTGGCCCAGACCGTGGCCATGCGCGCGGCGTTGGTGCCCTGGCCGCGCGCATAGTCCAGCACCCGCGCGGACGCGGGCTCATGCGCGCCGCCCACTGCGACGGCGATGGTGTCGTAGAGCGCGCGTGCGGCGGCGGCGCGGGCCTCGGCGGAAATCGCCGAGGCGTCGAAGCCGACCGCGAAGGCGGCGATCTTCTCGCTGGCTGAAAGGTGCATGAATTCGTACTCCTGGTTTCGTTCGAAAAAAGCCTGCTCGCCGGCAGGTGGATGGATGACGCGCCGCGCGCGTCGATGCCTTGAATGCTTATGGGCCCGGGTTGCCCGGGTTGCCCGCAACGCCTTCAATGCCTTCAATGCCTGAAGCCCGGGACGGAATGCGAGGCGCGCGAATGGAACGCGGCGCTTCGCCTCGCCCGGCATTCAGGTCGAGCGCTCATTCCGGTTCGATGCCGGCGCGCTGGATGACTTCCCGCCACTTGACCGTCTCCTTGCGCATGAAGGCCGACAGCTCCTGCGGCGAGGAGCCGATCGGCTGCACGCCGTCGACCATGAACAGCTTCTGCACCTCGGGATCCTTCAGCGCCGCGACGGCGGCGCGCTGCAACTTGTCGAGAATGGGCTGGGGCGTGCCCTTGGGCGCCAGCAAGGCGTACCAGACATAGGACTGGTACCCCGGCACGCCGGCCTCGGCGATCGTCGGAACTTCGGGATGCGCGGGAGAGCGCTGGGCGGTGGTGACGCCCAGCGCCACCATCTTGCCTGCCTGCAGGAAACTGCCGCCGCTGCCGAAGCCGGCGAACACGGCTTGCAGGCGCCCACCCATCAGGTCGGTATAGGCCGGCGAGGCGCCCTGGTAGGGGATGTGCTCCATGTCCAGCCCGGCCATCGACTTGAGCAGTTCCATCGACAGGTGCAGGCCGCTGCCGGTGCCGGAGGAACCGTAGGAGAACTTGCCGGGATTCTTGCGCACCAGCGCAATGAACTCGGGCAGCGTCTTGACGCCGAGGCTCGGCGAGACGGCCAGAAAGTACGGCGCCTGCGCCAGCAGCGAGATCGGCTCGAAGTCCTTGACGGGATCATAGGAGAGCCGCTTGACGAGTCCCGGGTTGATGGCCGCCTGGGCTGTCAGGGCCAACGCCAGCGTATAGCCGTCCGGCTTGGCGTGGGCCACCAGGGACATGGCGATGCCGCCGCTCGCTCCGCCCCGGTTGTCGACGATGACCGTGGCGCCGAGCTGCTTGGACAGGGCAACGGCCATCGGCCGGCCGACGGTGTCGGCGCCGCCGCCCGAAGCGTACGGGAGGACGAGGCGAATGGGGTGGTCGGGGTACTCCGCGTGCGCGGCGGCGCTGAGCACAAGCGCCGCCACGGCGACCGCGGCGCGGCGCAGGGGACGAAGGTTGAGGATTGGCATGGTCTCCTTTCGTTTTATTTGGTTGGATTGTTCCGATTCCGGATAAGCGGCGCCGCTCAGCCGGCCCGCGCGCGCGTGAGCGCAAGAAGCGCGTCGCCGGCCCGGGCGAGAGCCTGCCGGGCCTGCGCGTTCCAGACGCCGGCGGCTTCGGCTGCCGCGCGCTCCTCGTCCAGCATGCGCATCGCCTCGTCTGGCTGGGGTCCGCCCGCGCCACGGCGCCGCAGGATCATCTGCTCGGCATCCACGCACTGGTTGTACTGCACGGCGTCGATCGGGAGTTCCGCGCCGGCCTGTTCGCGGTAAAGCGCGCAGGCCTGTTCGTAGGAGATCTCCGCCAGGCGCAGCCGCCGTTCGCGGCCGAAATCGGTCAGGAGCGAGGCGAAATGGTGGCCGAGGCGGAAAGGCACGCGGGCCTGCTGCATGAGCACGTCGGCAATCTCCGTGACCGTGGAATAGTCCGCATCCACCTCGCGGCGGGCCTGCTGCGCGTCGACCACGAGGCTGTCGACGATCCGCGTGAAAAGCGCGAACAGCTCCACGAAGCGCTTGGAGGACAGCGGGTCGTAGGCGCGGTAGTCGAACATGCCGGTCCGCACGTTGTGGGCGACGAGGAACGGCCCCTGCATCTCGCAGAGCAGCAGGCTGCTCTGCGCCCGCAACTGCTCCAGGGCGGCCGGATTGCGCTTCTGCGGCATCAGGCTGCTGATGCCCATGAGTTCGCCCCCGCGCATCGTGAGCCAGGGATGAGGCGTGAGGTACTGCGAATGCAGGTCCTGCGCAAACTGGCTGATCTGCACGGCGCAGCTGGCAAGCACGGATGCCAGTTCCAGGCTGCTGTCCACCGAGGCAAGATGGTTCGCGTCGTAGGTGTTGCGCACGATGCCGCCAAAGCCCAGCAGGCTGGCCAGGCGTTCGCGGTCGACAGGGAAGCTCGATGCCGCCAGGGCGGCCGCGCCCAGCGGACTGAGGTTGATGCGCGCATAGGCCTGCTCCAGCCGCTGTTGCTGCCGGCCCAGCGCGGCGGCGACGGCCAGCAGGTAGTGCGCCAGCGTCGTGGGTTGGGCCTGCACGCCGTGCGTGTAGGCAGGAATGACCGTGCGCACGTGGTCCCCCGCCAACTTCAGCAGCCCGCGCCGCATGTCGCCCAGGCCCGCGTGCGCATCGAGCAGGTCGGCCCGCAGGTTCATGCGCGAGAGCGTGGAGGCAATGTCCTGCCGGCTGCGGCCGGCATGCACCAGCGACGCCGACGGGCCGGCCAGCTCGGCCAGCCGGCGCTCGTAGTCGAGATAGTCGCCCGAGGGGTGTGCGGCTGGCGCTTCGTTCTCAAGGGCCAGGATGGCCTGCGCAATCGCGCGGGCATCCTGCGCGCCGATGACGTCGCGCTCGGTGAGCATGACGAGGGAGGCCTGGTTGATCTGGCCGAGGAATGCCGGAACCCGCGCACCACCGCGGAAGGCTTCGTTGACGTCCTTGACGGCGTAGGCGGCGCTGGCGTGGCCGGAAGGTGCGGATGGTGCAGAAGGTGCGGACGGTGCTGACATGGAGGCACATGGAACGGAGTTATGTTGCCGCTAATGTGCGTCCCGTCAGTTCATGCCGTCAAATGAATTAATTGGCATCAATCATTGCCTGCATTGCATAATATGGCCATTGCGCCGAGACTCCCCGTGCCGCCATGTCGATGACCTTCCAGCAACTTCACTGCATCCGCCAGATCGTGGCCAACGGCTTCAGCGTTTCGCGCACGGCCGAGGCGCTCTTCACCACCCAGCCAGGCGTGAGCAAGATGGTGCGCGCGCTCGAAGACGAACTGGGCATCGTGGTCTTCGCGAGGCGCGGCAATCGGCTGGTGGGGCTGACCGATGCCGGACGCGAGGCCTATTCGCTTGCGGGCCGCATCCTGCAGGACTCGCAGGCGTTGCGCGGCCTGCGCGACAACGGGCAAGGCGGGCAGGCGCGCGGCACGATCCGCCTGGGCACCACGCATGTTCATGCGCGCTACCGGCTGCTGCCCGTCACCGGGCGCTTCCTGCGCACCTACCCTCACGTCCAGCTGGAGTACTCGGTCGGCACGCCGCCCGAAATCCACGCCGGCGTGCGCGACGGCAGCATCGACATCGGCCTGAGCACCATGCCGTCGAACGCCGCACCCGATATCCTTTCGCTTCGCGCCTACGAGATGGAGCGCTGCCTCGTCGTGCCGCAGGGGCACCCGCTGCTGGCACTGGGCGAGATCAAGATCAGGGATCTGGCCGACTGGCCGTGGATTGTGCACGACGAGAAATTCACGTCCGGCGCCGTGGTGCAGCGTGCGTTCCAGATGCACGGGCTACAGCCCCGCATCGTGATGCGCGCCATGGACGTGGACGTGATGAAGGCCTACGTGGCGCAAGGCGTCGGCATCGCCGCGCTGAACAAGATGGCGATGGAAGACGACCCGGATCCGAGGCTGCGCTGCATCGAAGCCGGGCATATTTTCCCCGCCTCGACGGCTATGGTCATGGTTCGACGGGATCATTTGCTCAAGCCGTTCGCCTTCGACTTTATCCGGATGCTGCTGCCGCGCGTGCGGCGGACGACGCTGGTCGCGGCACTCGGTATTCCGACGTAGCGCGGACTTCGTTCCCACCATCCGCGTGCCGTGCGCGACCTTCGGCGGGACTTCTCTCGCCCGGCCGGCCCTGAAACGAGTCGCGGCACGCCGGCGTGACGACGCCCGCGGTGGCGACTGCCGCTCGATGACGGTTGCGCGAATCCCTTCGTCGCAGAACAGCCTCGCGGCCGCCTGCCGCCTGCTCCGCCCCACGCGATTTCATGGATGGAACGAACCGAAGCGGCAAACAGTAAACAGCCAATGGCAAACGGCAAACGGCAACGCCTACGTCAATCGCAGATCCCACAACACATCGAGTACGTGCTGCGTGGAACGCTCAACGTACCCGGCACGATGCGCGATACCGAGCCGGCGCCACAACGCCGGGCGCAGCGGACGCATGACAATGCGCCCGTCGAGCAATGGCGTGGTGGCCTCATGGGGCAACAGCGCCGCGCCATAGCCTGCCGCCACCAGGCTCTTGATCGCGTCGTTGTAGTTGAGCTGAATGCGCGGCGCGGGATGCTGCCCTCCGGCCGCGAACCATTCCGCGGTCAGACGCGAGAGGCGCGTGGTCGCGTCATTGAGAATGAGAGGCTGGGCGGCGAGCCATTCCGGCGTGACGCGGGCCGGGCACCGCCAGTGCGCCGGCACAAAGGCCATCACGGGGTCGCGGCGCCAGGGCTTTATCACGAGTCCGGCCACCGGGGGCTGAGGCAGTGCGACCAGCCCGACATCCAGCGTTCCATCCGCCAGTCGGGACAGCGTTTCATGCGAAGTGAGCACCGCAATCTGAATGTCGATGGCGGGATGGTGCTGGCGCAGCGCTTCGAGCGCCTGCGGCAAGAGGTGCGCGATCACGCCGGTCGACGCGCCGAGCCGCACGCGCCCTTCGAGCCCCTGCACCTGGCGTTGAATATCGTCCAACGCCTGCTCCGCATCGGCCAGCAGCCGGCGCGCGCGCTCCACCAGCACCTCGCCAATCGCCGACGGCCTGACATGACCGCGCTTCCGTGACAGGAGCGGCGCCCCAATGCGGTCTTCGAGTTCGGCGATGTGGAGGCTGACCGTGGGCGGCGCCAGGTGCAATGCACGCGCCGCATCGGCAAATGAGCCACGGTCGGCAATGGCGACCAGCGTGCGCAGACGGTCCAGGCTGATCTCTCGCATGTCGGCATCCAGATTCAGGAAAACTGAATATTAACGTTATCAAATTCAACTTTCCCTATTCTAGCGGTCCGGAGAACATAGGGGCTCGTTCTCCTTGTCACAACCCACAGTCACCGGAGTATTCCCCGTATGCGCTCTCCTGTTGTTTTCATCGACGGCGACCAAGGCACCACCGGGCTGCAAATCCACGAACGGCTGCGCAACCGGACCGACCTCCGGCTGTCCACGCTTGCCGCCGCGGAGCGCAAAGATCCGCGGCGCCGCGCGGAAGCCATCAACGCCTGCGACATCGCCATCCTCTGCTTGCCCGATGCCGCCGCGCGCGAGGCGGTGGACGCCATTGTCAATCCCGCCGTCAGAGTCATCGACGCCAGTTCCGCCCACCGCACGCGGCCGGACTGGACATACGGATTTCCGGAAATGGCGCCGGGACAGGCCGAGCGCATTGCGAACGCGCGTCGGGTCACCAATCCCGGTTGCTATCCGACCGGCGCCATCGGCTTGCTGCGCCCCCTGTTGCAGGCCGGGCTCATACCGGGCAACTACCCCGTCAGCATTCATGCGGTGTCCGGCTACTCCGGAGGCGGGCGTGCCGGCGTGGAGGAATATGAGGGACCGGGGGCCGTCAACGCGCCTTCATACCAGGTATATGGCCTGGAACTCGCGCACAAGCACACCCCGGAGATCCAGCAGCACGCCGGGCTCGCGCAGCGTCCCATCTTCGTCCCCGCGATTGGGGCGTTCCGCCAGGGCATCGTGCTGACGGTCCCCCTGGCGCTGCGGCTGCTGGCACCCGACGTGGATGGCGCCGCGTTGCACGCATGCCTCGCACGCCACTATGCCGAGGCGGCCCACGTAAGTGTCACGCCGCTGCACGAATCGCGCGCCCTGAAGCACCTGGATCCGCAGGCGCTGAACGGCACCAACGACATGCGCCTGAGCGTATTTCCCAACATGGAACACGGGCACGTCCTGCTGTCCGCGGTTTTCGACAATCTTGGCAAAGGCGCATCCGGCGCAGCGGTGCAGAACCTGAACCTGATGCTCACGCGGCAATAGCGGCCGATGGCTTCAGCTGACGTTCGGCCGCAACCATATGCCGACGATTGTGCCAATGACCGCGCGCCGGCTCCGCCCGAAACGGGGGGAGGGGGGCGAGGCCGCGCCGGTCAGTCTGACCGCCAGCCACCCTGCCCGAAGCTGAGACGAGCGATGTCGAGGCACCTCCGGCGTCGGCACCAAGGCTCCAGGAATTCGAAAGCGCCGCTGACGGCATCAAGATGGGCCGCCGAAAGTGCGCCAGCGGTTTCTTGGCCAATTTCAATGTCAGGCGGCCCTTCACCGAGGCTGAAGGCGGCGTGATGCGTGAAATCCGAGTAAGCCTTCAGGAAACATGGTACTTTCAGCGGATGCTGAAAAAGGCCAATTCAATGAAACAGGCGGAAGCTCGTGCTGGTGACGCGTTGCGGCGGCTGCTGGAGCACGTCCCGATCCTGCGGATCGAAGACATCGAGGCGGAAGCCGTCTCGGCCGATTGGAGGCCGGACCTGATCGCCCGGCTGCTCGTGGCCGGACGGCGGCACCTGCTCGTCTGCGAATACAAGCCGAACGGCCAGCCACGCTACGCCCGTTCTGCGCTGCTGGAGCTGCGCAACTACGTATCGCAAAGCGCTCCGGAGGCAACACCGGTCTTCATGGCACCCTATATATCTCCCGCGGTGCGGCAGATGTGCAAGGAGAAGGAAGTCGGGTATCTCGATCTGGAGGGAAACGCTCGCATTGCCTTCGGCGGTGTGTTCATCGAGCGCATGGTGACCGACAAACCAGTTGCCGAACAGCGCGAACTCAAGTCGCTGTTCCGGCCAAAGTCGGCGCAGGTGCTGCGCGTCATGCTGCGCGAACCGGGCCGCGCGTGGCGCGTCACGGAGCTGTCGGAAATCTCCGGGGTCAGCCTGGGACATGTCAGCAATGTGCGCGCCGCCCTGATCGACCGGGAATGGGCACGCGCCTCGAACGATGGCCTTGTCCTTGCCGAGCCCGGCGCACTGCTTGACGCGTGGCGAGACAGCTACGCCGCGCCGGCAGGCGAGCGGCTGCGGTTCTACACGCCATTGCATGGCAGCTCGCTCGAAGACGCGGCCCGCGACGCACTGCGCACCGAAGGCGGCGCGGGACATGCAGCATTCGCGTCCTTCTCGGCGGCGCAATGGCTCGCCCCTTACGGCCGGACCGGCATGCATTATTTTTTCGCCGACGAGGAAGGTCTGGGGAAGCTGCGGGCAGCGCTGAAGCTCGCGCCAGCCCTGAAGGGCGAGAACGTGGTCGTCACCGTGCCGAAGGACGCGGGACTGCTAGCGGACACGGTTGAGCCTGCGCCGGGCGCAGTCTGCACCAGTCCGGTCCAAACCTACCTCGATCTCTCCATTGCCGGAGAACGCGGTGCCGAGGCTGCGGAACACCTGCGCCAGGAAAGGCTCTCATGGCACGAATGACACCCCAGGAACCACAGTCGGCCGCTGAATATGACGACCGGACGACGGCGGCCGTGAAGTCGGTGCTGATCGAGATCGGTCAGATCCTTGGCAGTTTCAAGGGCAGGTTCGCCATCATCGGCGGCGCGGTTCCCTGGCTGCTGCTCGCCAACGAGGATATGCCTCATGTCGGCACGCTCGACGTGGACGTCGGACTGGATGCGGAAGCGCTCGGCGACGGCGAGTACGTCACCTTGGTCGGCGCCCTTCAACGCCACGGCTATGCCCAGCGCGAGGGGCTTCGACGCTTCCAGCTGGTGCGCCGGGTTCCCGCGCGAGATGGCGGACAAGCGATCGACGTCGTGGTCGATTTCCTGATGCCGCGCGACGCCGAGATCGTCAGGAACGATCCCCCGTTGATCAGCGACTTTGCCGTGCAGCGGGCCGACGGCGCCGACCTGGCGATGCGGTTCTACCAGCTGGTGGCCGTGGCAGGTCCGATGCCAGACGGCGGGACCAACCGCGTGGAAATCGCGGTGTGCTCGATCCCCGCTTTGCTGGCGATGAAGGGCCACGCGCTGGCGGGCCGCTACAAGCAGAAGGATGCCTACGACATCTACTACTGCGTGCGGAACTATCCCGGCGGCATCGCGGTGCTGGCGCAGGAATGTCGTCCATTGCTGGGTCATGCCAGCGGCGAGCGCGGCTTCATGCACATCGCGGAAAAATTCGACACCGTCGAAGGACATGGCCCCACCTGTGTCAGGCGCTTTGTCGAAGACACGCACGCGCTGGGTGATCGCACTGCCGAACAATGGCAGCAGGACGCATTCGGGCAGATCGACGCGCTGCTGCGCGCCATGGCGCTGCGGGCTTGATTCGAGCGGCCATGTACGACACCAACTTCGCAATCTGTCGGCGCCCCTGGCCGCAGGGCTGAAGGATGCCGGCACTGCGGGTGCCGGCATCCAACTCAAGCTCGCCGGTTATGAAGTCTTTCGCTTCGGTGCCGCGGAGCTGCCGGTGCCCACGGCAAAGGCCGACGTGAGCCGCCTCGATACCATCGAGGCGCGCACCGCCGGCACCGCCTCACTCATCGCCCGGCACGCCGTAACTGGGCGCGGCGAGCGGATTGAGCGCCCGCGTCACATAGTCCTGCATCTGCGGCTGATACCTCCGCCACAGCGCGTCCAGCACGGTGACTGGATCGTCATCGGTCCAGTCCACGCGCAGGTCCACCAGCGCCCAGGTTTGCGTGCCGGCGATCTTGAGCGCGGCCGAATGGACCGGTCCGGCTTCGCCGCCGGCCTTCACGGCGGCGTGCATGGCGTGCAGCAGGCGGTCGGCCAAGGCGCCCTCGGATTGCTCAAAGGCCGCCACCATGACGTCGGCCACCCGCCGGTCCGCCAGCATGTTGCCGGCGGCGAGGCATTGCTGGCCGGCAACGGCATGGCTCAGCCCCAGTGCTTCCTTGCCGGTGAAGAACGCCGTCCTTCCCTGCTGGTCGATGACGGCGACCTGGCGGTACTCGCTCCACTCACGGGCGGCCAGCGCCTGGTCCAGCGCCTGCGCCGGCGGCAACTTGCCGGTTGCCAGCAGGTCCAGGATCTCCGGGCCCAGCGCGGGCAGCGTGACGTTCTGTGTGGCCACCGCGCCGACGCCCGCGCGTACCCAGGGGCAGCGCGCGCCGACGGAGATGCTCGAAGAGCTGATGGCGATACCGAGTTGCCCGGTCTGCGGGCAGCGGCCGACGATGGAAAAGGTCATGTCAGGCTCCTTGCGCCGGCGTCGCCGTCCAGTTCTCGGGAATGACGGCAATCACGTCGATCTCCATCAGCCACTGCGGCTGGCCGAGGGCGCTGATGCACAGGCCCGTCGAGATCGGGAACACGCCCTTGAGCCACTTCCCCACTTCCTGGTAGACCGGCTCGCGATAGCGCGGGTCGGTGATGTAGGTGGTGGTCTTGACGATGTGGCTCAGGTCGCTGCCGGCTTCCTCGAGCAGCTGCTTCACATTCTTCATCGCCTGCTCGGCCTGCGCGCGCGGATCGCCCAGCCCGACCAGATTGCCGTCGAAATCGGTGCCGATCTGCCCGCGGACATAGACGGTATTGCCGGCCCGCACCGCCTGGCACAGGTCATTGTCAAGCGCCTGATTGGGATAGGTGTCCTTGGTGTTGAACATGCGTATGCGATGGTGCGTCGGCATCATTTCGCTCCTGCGAAGGTGGTTTGCAATGGCGCCTCTGGGGCGATGGTGGTGCTGGCGACCTCGCGCGGGCGCGGCGCCGCCCTGGCGCGCAGGGCGACGTCGTAGGCGAGGTACTTGCGCTGGTTGGCGATGTGATCGCCGACGTGCTTGGCGTCGTGCCACACGCCCCAGATGAAGGATGAGCCGCGCCGGGACAGCCACGGCAGGCCCAGGAAATAGACGCCGGGCTCGCTGGATACGCCGCGCTGGTGTTGCGGCTTGCCTTGCTCGTTGAAGGCATCCACCTTCAGCCAGTCGTAGTCGACCGCATAGCCGGTGGCCCAGATGATGGTCTTCACGCCGGCCTGGGCCAGGTCCAGGCTGGCGATGGGGTTGCGCACGCAATCCGGGTCGGGCGGGATGTAGCGTGCCTGCGGATCCTCCGGCAGGTCCAGGCCGTTGCGCGCCGCATAGGCGTCGGCGGCGTCCAGCATGGCCATCAGGCTCTGGTCGCCACGCGCAAGGTTGGCGGCGAGGTCGCCTTCGAAGCTGGCCACGCCGTTGTCGAAGGCCTTGGTCAGCCCGACCAGTTTCATGCCGCCGTGCGCGAGCCGGCGAAAATCGATGGCCTGGCCGCCATAGGCGCCGCTGACGGCAATGGTCACGTGTTCGCGGCCGGGCACCGCGATTTCCTTGTCCCACTCGCCGAGCACGCCCAGCCACCAGCAAAAGTCGCGGCCGCGATAGGTGCGCGGCGGACGGTCATGCGCGCCGACCGAGAGATAGACCTCGCGTCCCGAGCGATGCAGTTCGTCGGCGATCTGTACCCCCGACGAACCGGCGCCGACCACCAATACCGCCCCGGCGGGCAGCTGCGCGGGATTCTTGTAGTACGCCGAATGCAATTGCGTCAGGCCCGCATCCACGGGCGCGATGGCGGGGATCACCGGGCGCTGGAACGCGCCCGTGGCCACCACGACGCGGAGCGCATGAAAACGCCCGGCGCTCGTATCGACCACGAAACCCGGTTGTCCGTCGCGGCGCTCGACGCCCAGGACCTCGACGCCGGTGCGCACGGGCGCGCCGAACTGCCGCGCGTATCGCTCGAAGTAGTCGGCCACCTGTTCCTTGGCGGCAAAGCCGTCCGGGTCCACGTTGTCGAATTCGAGGTTGGGGAAGCGGTCGTGCCAGGCCGGGCCATTGGCGACCAGCGAATCCCAGCGCCTGCTGCGCCACCGCTCGGCGATACGATCCCGCTCGAGTATCACGTGCGGGACCTTGAGCCGCGTGAGATGCTCGCTCATGGCGATACCTGCCTGGCCGGCGCCGATGATCAGCGTATCGATTGACTCTGTTTGCGCAGACATCGCTGCCTCCTTTGATAAATGACGCATTTCATGAGCATCAGATGTCCCGGTACGGGACGTGGAACCGCCTGTGCCCCCCGCTCGGGGCAAATTCGTGGGTAGATCAGAAATCTATGTAATATTCGATCTGAATCCAAAAAAGCTATTCAAGACCGGTCAACCGTCTGTTCCGTTCCAGTTCTCCAACCAGATCCGTCATCGAGATGAATCCACTTCGCTATTCGCTGCGCCAGCTACGCTACTTCGTGGTGGCCGCCGAGGAACTCTCCTTCACGGGCGCGGCCAGGCGCCTGCACATCTCCCAACCCTCCATCTCGACCGCGCTGGCCGAGCTCGAGGCGGCGATCGGCGTCCAGCTCTTCATTCGCCATCACGCCAGCGGCCTGTCGCTGACGCAGTCGGGGCGGGATCTGCTGGGCAACGCGCGCAACCTGCTCAAGAACGCCGAAGAACTGCAACTGGCGGCCGCCGAACTGGACGAAGGCATGACCGGCTCGATCGCGCTGGGCTGCATGGTGTCGCTGGCGCCGCCGCTCATGCCCGGCATCATCAGCCGCTTCGTGGCGGAGAACCCGTCGATCTCCATCCAGACCACCGAGGCCCATCAGGACACGCTGTTGAGCGGCCTTCGCGATGGTTCCATCGACATTGCCCTGACCTACAGCCTCGATATCGACGACGACATCCATTTCACGCCGCTGGTCTCGCTGCCGCCCTACGCCATCCTGCCCAGGACCCATCGCTTCGCCAACGCGCGCAAGGTGTCGCTGGCGTCCTTGCTCGATGAACCCTATGTGATGCTCGACTTGCCGCATAGCCGCGAGTATTTCTCTTCCCTCTTCGACACCCTGGGCCGGCGTCCGGTCACTGCCTTTCGCTCGTCCCAGCCTGAAGTCGTGCGCGGCATGGTGGCCTGCGGACTCGGCTTCAGCATTCTCAACTTCCCGCTCAAGTCGACACGCACCGTGGGCGGTGATGAATTCGTCGTCAAGCGCTTCAAGGAAGAGGTCAAGGCGACCACGCTCGGCATTGCCCAGTCGCAGGCGATGAAGCCGCGCAAGATCGTCACCAGGCTGGCGGCATTCTGCGAAAGCCACATCCGCAAGATGCGCATCGACTGACCGCCGCGCGGGATGGCCGCGGCCGCGTGCGCGCGATCAATATCCCAGCGCATGCTGCACCTGGTGTTGCAAGGGCTGGCCATCGGACAGGCGTCGTACGTTGTCCACTATCTGCGTGGCCACCACGCCGGCATCCGATATCGCGGCGACATGCGGCGTGACGATGATCTTTTCATGCCGCCACAAGCCGTCATCGGCCGGCAACGGCTCGACCGGGAACACATCCAGCAAGGCGCCGCCGAGCCGGCCGCCGTCCACCGCCGCCAGCAGGTCGCCCACATGCAGCTGGTCGCCGCGGCCGACGTGGATCACGTAGGCGTCCTCGGCCAGCCGGGCGAACAGATCGCGCGACAGTATCTGCCGCGTGGCCGGCGTCAGTGGCAGCAGACAGACCAGGATCTGGGTGCCCGCCAGGAATTCGTCCAGCTGCCCCTCCGCGTAGCCTTGCACGCCTGCCATCTCGGTGCCCCGGCGCGACCAGCCGCGCACCGTGAAGCCGAGCTGCAGCAGCAGTGTCGCCACGGTCTTTCCCATCAGGCCCATGCCCATGATCCCCACCACCGTGCCGGGGGCGCTCTGCCCGGGCACGCGCTGCCACTGGATGGCGCGCTGATTGGCGCGGATGCCGTCGAACCCGCGATGGCGGTTCAGCACCCCCCAGACCACGTACTGCGCCATGCTCCGCGCCTGGCTTGCATCGACGATGCGGCAGATCGGGACCTGCAGGTTCGACGCCGACGAGATGATGCGATCGGCGCCGGCACCGATGCTGTGGATCAGTCGCAGGCCCGGCAGCCGCGCATAGCTCTCGGCCGGCGGCGCCCAGCTGATGGCCACTTCCGCGCGTGCCGACGCGGGGTCGTCCAGGGTGCAGATGTCCAGCTCCGGGGCAATCCGGCTGATGGCCGGTGCATAGTGCAGCGCGGCCTTGTCGGTGAAAACGAGTGCGGTCATGCGTTGGTTGCTTGCGGTGGATGGGCAGGATGCATGGCGGTCTCGGGCCGCCGCGCCGGTATGGCCAGTCCTCAGCTCGAGAGCGCGTGATATCGGCGCTGGTAGTACAGCAGACAGGTCTCGATATCGCGGTCGTCGATGTGCAGCACCTCGCATAGCAGGACATCGTGCGTACCCACGGTGGAGCTGCCGATGATCTTGCAGTGCAGGGACATTGCCGCGCCGTCCAGCGCCGGCGCATACCCTTCGCAGCGGGTCCAGCTTCCATGCGAGAAGCGCTCGGGCATGGGCGTCTTTCCGGCGAAGGCGGCCGACATCTCCTGCTGGTCGGCGGCCAGGGTGTTGATGCAGACGATGCCGTTGCCCACCGTGGTCGCATAGGCCGACGAGCCGCGGTTGAGGCACACCAGCACCGTCGGCGGGGTATCGGTGATGCTGCATACCGCGGAGGCGGAGAAGCCCGCGTAGCCGTGTTCCCCGTCGGTGGTGACGATGTGCACGGTGGCGGCGATCCGCGCCATCGCGTTGCGGAACTCCTGCTGCGTGGCGGCGGCCCTGTGCGCGGGCGCGTGGCTTGTCGTTTCAGTGAGCATAGGATGGGTCCTCGCGATCCAGGATGCGTTTCATCTCTTCGAAGTGGGCCACCGAGAAATCGCGGATGCCCTCCCAGTCTTGCGCGGTCTTTTCAGCCACCTCGTCCGACAGCACCTTCAGGGGCTGGCAGGTGGCGTAGGCGATGGCCAGGATCTGGCAGGCGCGCTCCAGCGTGTACATGTCGTCGAAGGCTTCGCCGATGCTGGCCGCCGTCACCAGCACGCCGTGGTTGCCCATCATCAGGCGCGACTTTCCCTGCAGCTGCGCGATCAGCCGTGCCCCTTCGTCTTCGGTATCGGCCATGCCGCCGAAGTTGCCGTCGACGGCCACCCGGTTGAAGTAGCGCGCCGTGTTCTGCTCGATGGGCTTGATGGCGGGGTCTTCCAGGGTCGAGATGGCGGTGGCATAGACCGGGTGCAGATGCAGGGCCACCCGGATATGCGGGGCGCGGCGATGCAACTGGCCGTGGATTGCCCACGCGGTCGGGTCGACGGCGCCGGCGGCGGCAGTCTGCGGCGGGCTGTCGGCATCCAGCAGCAGCAGGTCGCTGGCGCGGATGGTCGAGAAATGCTGCCACTTGCGGTTCATCAGGAAGCGCTTGCCGTCCGGCGAGACGGCCGCGCTGAAATGGTTGGCTACGGCCTCATGCATGCCCAGGCGGGCAAAGAGCCGAAAGCACGCGGCCAGGTCGATGCGGAGTTGATGTTCGTTCATTGTTGTTGCTTGCCGGTTGCAGTGCGTCTCATGTCGGGGGAGCACCAGATCAAGCAGCCCGCGCCCGCGGCCGCACCAGTTGCAGCACCGCGAACAGCATCACGACCACGAACAGCACGATCGACGATGCCGCCGCGAGCGTGGGATTGGCTTGCAGGAGGATGTCGTCCCACAGCTGCTTGGGCAGGGTCGACTTGACGCCGCCACCCATGAAGAGGGCAATCGTCAGTTCTTCGAAGGAGGTCAGGAAGCCGATCACGAAGGCCGCCGCCAGGCCGTTCTTCACCGAAGGCAGCGTGATGCGCATGAATACCTGGAAGCGGTTGGCGCCCAGCGTGGCCGCCGCCTGATCGATGGACCAGTCGTGCCCCTTGAAGGTCGTCAGCAGGATCACGAACACCATCGGCATGGCGATGACGATATGGCCGATGGCGATGCCGGTATTGGTCGCCACCAGCGAGATCTGGGCGCACAGGTAGAACAGCGCCATCGCGATCACGATCGACGGCACGATCATCGGCAGCAGGAACAGGAAGAAGATGCCGCCGGCCACCCGGCCGCTGGAGCGCGCCATGCCCAGCGCCGCCAGCGAACCCAGAATGCAGGTCGCGATCGCCACCAGGAAGCCGATGCCGAAGGATCGCAGCGTGGCATTGATCCAGAGCGGCGACTCAAGATAGACCTCGTACCACTTCAGGCTCAGGCCCTGCGGCGGGAAGGTCAGGAACTGGCCATCCGTGAACGACATCGGCACGATGGCCAGGATGGGGAGCAGCAGGATGGCAATCACCACGCAGGAAAACACCGGGAGCAGCGGAATCTTCACCATGCGGGCGACGTGGCGGTCGTAGGCGGACACGATCCAGCCCGACGCGCGGCCCAGCGCATAGACCAGGCCCAGCCCGAACCTGCGCAGGTGGCGATGCCGCGAGCTGGATTGCTTGCTGTCGCTGCCGGCCAGCGACGACAGGCCGAACACCAGGTCGTAGACCACGCAACTCACCAGCGCGGTGATGACGAGCACCACCGCCAGCGCGCTGCCCATCTGCCAGTTCTGCAGCTCGTTGATCTGCACGATGATCAACTGGCCCAGCATCATTTCCTTGGGGCTGCCCAGGAAGGACGGAGTGACGAAGAAGCCGAGCGCGCTGATGAACACCAGCAGCCCGGCCGCGGCCACGCCGCGGATCGACTGCGTGAAGAAGATGCGCCAGAACACATTGGCGCGATCGGCGCCGAGGGTCGACGCGGCCATGGTCAGGCGGCGGTCGATCTGGTTCATCACCGGCAGCATGGTCACCACGGCCAGCGGCAGCAAGGTGTGCGACATCGCGAACACCACCACGTTGCGGTTGAACAGGAACTGCGACCAGTCCAGGCCCGCGGCCTGCGCCATGCGCTCGACGAAGCCGCCCCGCCCCAGCAGGATCAGCCAGGAAAAGTTCTTCACCAGCGTGCTGCTCCAGAACGACAGCAGCACGAACAGCGACAGGATCTGCTGCGAGCGCCTGGACAGGTTGGACAGCCAGTACGCCACCGGGTAGCCGATCAGCAGGCAGATGGCGGTGGTCTCGACGGCCGTGGCAAAGGTGTTGAGCAGGACCTGCCGGTAGACACTGGGGCCGAAGAAACGGGCAAAGGCGGCAAACGACAGTGCCCCCTGGCTGTCGAACAGGCTCAGCGGAAAGATCCGGAACGACGGCAACAGCAGGAAGATCGCCAGGAACAGGCCGCCCGGCAGGGCCAGCCACAACGGCCCCGGACGCCAGGGTCTGGCGCGGGCGGCGGTGCGGTCGAGGACTACGTCGGTCGGCACTTTCATGCGTTGCCCCGGATGCTCGGCAATGGACAAGGCTGCACCTTATGCGGTAACGGCATCGACATGCCGGTTGACGGGACGCGCCAGCCCCAGGTGCTCGCGCAGCGTGGCGCCGCTGTAGGCCTTGCGATAGACGCCGCGGCGCTGCATCTCGGGCACCACCATGCCCACGAAGTTGTGCAGGTCGTCGGGCAGTACGTGGAAGCTCAGCATGAAGCCGTCCGCCGCCCCGCTTTCCATCCACTCCATCATGTGGTCGGTCACTTGCGCGGCGGTGCCGCACAGAGTCACCTTGCCACGTTCATAGCTGGAATAGAGCTGGCGCAGCGTCAGCTTCTGCTCGCGGATCATGCCGGCGATCTGATTGAAATAAGCCTGGTGGAAGTTGGACTTCTGCGGAATCATCTCCACCGGCACCGGCTCATCCAGCGGCAGGCTGGTCAGGTCGGCCTCGAGATCCGCGCCCAGGCGCATGCGGCCCACGTCCGGATGGATCATGCGCTGCAGTTCCTGGTACTTGTCTTCGGCTTCCGCCTGGCTCTCGCCCACCACCACCGAGAGTCCGGCCAGGATCTTCAGGGAATCGGCGCTGCGCCCGAACTGCGGCAGGCGCCCCTTCAGGTCGGCATAGAATTTCCTGGCCTGGGGCAGGGTCGGGTCCGAGGCGAACACGACTTCGGCGGTCTCGGCGGCGAACTGCTTGCCCACCTCCGACGAACCGGCCTGGATGATCACCGGACGCCCCTGCGGCGTGCGGCGGATGTTGAGGCCGCCGTAGACCTTGAAATATTTCCCGGAATGGTCGGTGATGTGGAACTTGTCGGGATCGAAGTTGATGCATTGTTCCTTGTCCTGGACGAAGGCATCGTCTTCCCAGGTATCCCACAGGCTTTCGACCACCTTGTAGAACTCGCGCGCCCGCACGTAGCGGTCGTCGTGCGGCGGCAGCTTGTCCAGCCCGTAGTTGCGCGCCGCATAGTCGTTGGCCGACGTCACCACGTTCCAGCCCGCGCGGCCGTGCGAGATGTGGTCCAGCGAAGCAAACAGGCGGGCGATGTTGTAGGGCTCGTAGAAGCTGGTCGAGGCGGTGGCGCCCAGGCCGATGTGCTGCGTCGAGCCGGCCAGGGCCGACAGCAGCGTGATCGGCTCGAAGCGGTTCATGAACTCCGGGTTGCGGCAATGGATATGCAGCTTCTCGGTGCGGGCAGCGGGCGTGTCCGCGATGAAGAAGAGGTCGAACAGCCCCTGCTCGGCCGTGGCGGCGATCCGCCGGTAGTAATCGATGTTGGTGGCCGCGTCGCGCGGCGCGCTGGATTTGAGCCAGGAGGCCGGATGCGCACCGGTAGGATGCGTCAACAGGCCCAGATGTATTTGTCGATCGTTCACGTTACCACTCCTTCGAATCTGCCTTGCTTGTTCGCCGGACCGCCAGGGTCGGGCCCGGATCAACCCTGGATCAGCCACTCCTGGAACCGCTCGTTGGCGATGTCGTAGTTCTTGCCCCACCAGGCGGTGTCGCGACGGCGCAGTCCCTCGAGGTTCTTGGGATAGGTGGTAAGCAGCTCGGCGCGCTTCTGGTCGATCAGCTTGATCGATTCGGTATTGGTGGGGCCGTTGCCGGACAGGGTGCCGTATTCGGCGAGGCGGTCCGCGCGCATGCAGAAACGCACGAACTGTTGTGCCTGCTTGAGCTTCTTGGTGCCGGCCACGATCGACCAGCCGTCGACGTTGTAGGTGCCCTGCCAGACGATCTTCACCGGGGCGCCCGAGGCGATGGCGGCCAGCGCGCGCGAGTTCCAGGTGTCCGAGAGATCGACCTCGCCGCTTTGCAGCAGCTGGGTGTTCTGCGCGCCGTTGGACCACCACACCGACACCGACTTGCGGATCTTGCTGAGGGACTTCATCGCGCGGTCGATGTCGAGCGGATAGAGGTCCTGGGGCGCCACGCCATCGGCCAGCAGGGCCAGCTCGAGGGTGCCGCTGGGCGAGCGGAAGAGGCCGCGGCGTCCGGGAAAGTGCGCGGTGTCCCAGAAATCGCGCCAGCTCTGCGGACCGCCCTTGGGGAACCTGTCACTGCGGTAGCCCATGACGACGCCGTAGACCGAGAAGCCGAACCAGTTCGCGGTGAGCATGCCGGGCAGGATGTTCTTGCCGTCGCCGGGCGCATTGTCGAGCGGCGCGACGTAGTTCTTGGCGCTGGTCAGGCGCAGCACGTTGTCGGGGGTGACCATCGCCACGTCCCAGATGCCGGAGCCGGAGTCGACCACCAGCTTGAACTGCGTCACGGGATCGGATTCGTGGGCGACGTTGATGACGCGGATGCCGGTTTCCTTCTCGAACGGGTCGTAGAAGGCCTTGCGCATGGCCGGGCCAAGCGCGCCGCCGTTGTCGGCGACGGTCAGGGCTTCGGCGGCGGAGGCACGCGGCAGCCACAGCATGGGGGCGGCGGCGACGGCGCCCGTGACGGCGGCGGTCTTGATGAATTCGCGGCGACTATTCAATTTCTTGTTCATTTCAGGCCCCAGATAGTTGACGAGCAGGATGGATCAAGACACTCCCCTTTGAGACGACTTTCATTTTTCGAGCAGGCGCGAATGGCTCTCGCGCCATTGCAGCGAGACGGTCGCGCCGACGTGGCGCGCGCGGCTGCCGGCGGCCTGGCGCACGGTCATCACGGTGCCGCTGCCAAGCTTCACCAGCAGGCGGGTCTCGGAGCCGGCGTAGATCTGCTCGATGACTTCCCCATCGACGTAGCCGCCCTGCTCCACCAGCTCGATGTACTCGGGGCGAATGCTGATGGTCGCCTCGGCCGACAGCGCGCGCGCGCTGTCG
>NZ_AQPL01000338.1:0-5948 GCF_000395345.1 Cupriavidus sp. WS
GACAGCGCGCGCGCGCTGTCGGCCGCCGGCACCGGGATCCTGCCGTCGACGCTCGAGAGCCAGCCGTCGCCGGCGACGCGGCCCCTGATCTTGTTGGAGATGCCGATGAAGTCGGCGGCGAAGGTGCTTTGCGGCTGCTCGTAGATTTCGGCGGGCGTGCCGATCTGCTCGATTCGCCCGGCATTCATCAGGCAGACCCGGTCCGACAGCGCCAGCGCCTCGTCCTGGTCGTGCGTCACGAAAATGATGGTGGTGCCGGTCTCGCGGTGGATGCGCTTGATCTCCACCTGCATGCTTTCACGCAGCTTGCGGTCCAGCGCCGACAGCGATTCGTCCATCAGCACCAGCGACGGCTGGTACACCAGACAGCGTGCCAGCGCCACGCGCTGCTGCTGGCCGCCGGAGAGTTCGCGCGGGAAACGCGCCGAGAAACTGCCCAGCCCCACCATCTCGAGCACGCGCATCACCTTGGCACGGATGGCGTCGCGGTCCACCCGGCGCATTTGCAGCGGGAAGGCAATGTTCTCGTACACGGAGAGATGCGGGAACAAGGCATAGTTCTGGAACACCACGCCCACATCGCGCTGGTGCGAAGGCGCATGGGTGCGGTCGACGCCATCGATGAACAACTCGCCCGAGCTGGGTTCGACCAGCCCGCAGATGATCTGCAGCAAGGTGGTCTTCCCCGACCCGGAGGGGCCCAGCAGCGTCAGCAGCTCGCCGGTACGCACATCGAGATCGACGGGGTGCAGGGCCGTGGTGCCGCCGTAACGCTTCGACAGCCGGAGCGCGCGCATCTTGATGTCGCGCGGCATGGCAGAAGTCCTTGCGACGTCATTGATCTTGGTGGCGGTATCTGCCATGAAAAACACTCCTTGAATCGACGGGTGTCCGGATGCGAATTCGGTGATGGACTCGCCTCGGCTTGCAGGCGCCGGTGAAATCTAACACCGCCCAATTAAAGGAAAATAAATATTTTCGAATGCACTGCATAGCAAACTCCTATGCATACCGACAGGCGTGTTTCCGCGTCTCCCCGGCATGGAGAAATAAGCGCAAAGAAGGGGCACGGGGCCGCGCCACAGCCGGGAAAAGCGATCGTTTTGGGTGCGCGGGACGGTACCGTGCACGCATGCCGGGCGCGCCGGCACTGCAGCGGTGCTACAGGAATCGCGTCAACTTTTCCCGATCTTTTTGGCCTGTCCGCCACAGAAGCGCAGCCGGCGCCCGGGAAGACCACGAGCCGCCGTCGATGTGAGGGCCATTGCGCGCCCGGGCGCCCGCGGTCCGCATCCACCGCGATCCCGGTATTCCGGCCGCCTTTCACCTGCCCGGGGGTCGTCGATGCATGGCCTGCGCGGCCTCGCGCCGGGCGTGCTCCGGCCATTTCCGTCATTTCCGGCCCCGCGTCCGGCATACCCCTTTAGAGGGGACCACCGGGGAGAAACCCGGAAGCGGGAGGTCCGCGCTTGCCCAACCCCAGTACAATGCCCCCGGCCCGAACCGGGCCCAGAGCCAGAAAAACAAAAGCATCGAGGGGAATCACAAAATGGCAGTCGCGCTGACCAAGAAGCTGTTACTTACCCTGGCACTTGCCGCCGCCGCGCAGGCGGCGCTGGCCGCCAACTGCGCGCCGGATTTCCGGGGCGCGGTCAATTGCCCCGGCAACAGCGCCTGCATGATGACGCGCTCGGGCGAGGTCCGCTGCGCCAGGGATGGCGGCGGGATCGCGCTGGACCGGGAAGGTGACGCGCGCTGCGGCGTGGGCCGCTGCGCGGTGGACATGAAGGGGAACGTGATGTGTTCCAGCACGGCGGGCGGCGGCGCGAGCCTGGACAGTTCGGGCGCGGTGGTGTGCGATGCCGGCTGCCGTCCGGGCTCCGGGACGGCCTGTTCGGCGCCGCGCTGAGGCCGCGCCTTCCGGCGCCGTTGGCGCGGACAAGCCCGTCATCGACAGCGCGCCGCGCCGGCCGCTGGCTCATGCCGCAGCGCGTCTATGGGGATCGATGCGTCCGGAACGAAGCGCGCCCTGGCACGCAATCAGCCGTCCACCTGCTCTCTTGCGGGCGCCGCCGCCTGGCGGTGCCGCTGGCTGAAGCGGCGCACGAACGCTTCGAAACCTTCCACCTGCACGGGGTGGCAGAAGAAGTAGCCCTGGTAGGCGTGGCATCCGGCGTCGGCGAGGAAATCGCGCTGGGCGGCGGTCTCGACGCCTTCGGCGATCACCTCCAGGGCCAGGCTCTTGCCGAGCGCGACGATGGTCTTGGCGATGGCGGCATCGTTGGGGTCGACGAGGATGTCGCGCACGAAGGAGCGATCGATCTTGAGCTGGTCGAGCGGCAGGCGCTTGAGGTAGGAGAGCGAGGAGTAGCCGATGCCGAAATCGTCGAGCGAGAACACCACGCCGGAGTCCTTGAGCGCGTGCATTTTCTCGGCGATGTCTTCCACGTTGTCCACCAGCACGCTTTCGGTGAGTTCGAGCTTGAGCCGGCGCGGGTCGGCGCCGGTCTCGCCGATCACGGCCAGCACGCGCGCGACGAAGTCCGGCTCGCGGAACTGGTGGACGCTGACGTTGACGGCGATGGTGAGGTGAGCGAGGTCGGGCTGGACCGACCAGCGCGCCAGCTGCAGGCAGGCGGCGCGCAGCACGCGGTCCCCGAGCGCGTGGATCAGCCCGGCTTCCTCGGCCAGCGGGACGAATTCGGCGGGGAAGATGATGCCGCGCTCGGGATGCTGCCAGCGCACCAGCGCTTCCGCGCCGGTGATGCGGTTGTCGACCGTGACCTGCGCCTGGTAGTGCAGCAGCAGCAGGTCTTCGTCGACGGCCTTGCGCAGGCCGGCTTCGAGCGCGGCGCGCGCCACCACCACGGTCTGCATGGCCGGATCGAAGAAGCGCATGGCGTTGCGCCCGCGCTCCTTCGACTTGTACATGGCGAGGTCGGCCTGCTTGAGCAGCTCGTCGATGGAGGCATGGTGGCCGTTGAACACCGTCACGCCGATGCTGGCGGTGCTGCGGTATTCCACGCCGTCGAGATGGTAGGTCTTGCCGAGGATGGTGCGTATCTTCTCGCCGACGGCCTCGGTCTCGCTGGCCGCCAGTTGCCGGTTGTCGCTGAGGTTGCCGAGCACCACGACGAATTCGTCGCCGCCCACGCGCGCCACCGTGTCGCCTTCGCGCACGCTGGCGGACAGGCGCTGCGCCACCTGCTGCAGCAGCAGGTCGCCCTTGTCGTGGCCGAGCGTGTCGTTGAGGGTCTTGAAGTTGTCGACGTCGATGAACAGCAGCGCGCCGGAGGCGCCGCTCTGCGCGCTGACCGCGATGGCCTGCTTGAGGCGGTCGGCCAGCAGGGTGCGGTTGGGCAGGCGCGTGAGCGCGTCGAAGAAGGCCAGCTCGCGGATCTTGTCCTCGGCGATCTTGCGCTCGGCGTCGAGCAGCTTGCGCTCGGTGATGTCGCGCCCGCTGATGCGAAAGCCGGTGAACACGCCGCGCGCGTCGTGGATCGGGCCCCAGGAGACGGACAGCCACAGCACCGAGCCGTCCTTGCGCAGGCAGCGGAATTCCAGGTTGTTGCCGCGCAGGCCGTGCTGGCCCTTGAGCAGCTCGGGCGCCACGCGCGGCATGTCCTCGGGGTGGATCAGCGTGCCGGCTAGGTCGCGCATCGCCATGCATTCTTCCACGGTGTAGCCGGTGTATTCCTTGACGGAGGGATTGATCCAGCGCGGCCGGCCGCCCAGCCCCCACCAGACTTCCAGGTTGACGGTGCAGTCGGCCAGCGCGCGGAACTTCTCTTCGCTTTCGCGCAGTTCGCGGGTCATCAGCGAAGCCAGCCGCATGGCGCGGCTGCGGCCGCTGGCCATTGCCCAGGCCAGCAGCGCGAGCAGCAGGCTCAGGCCCGTGCCGGTCCAGGCGATCACCGCCTGCGAGTTGCGCCCGAAGCGCTCTTCGAAGGCCTTGTGGGCGGTCATGGAGAGCATCCAGTCGTGCCCGCCCACCACCAGGTATTCGTTGGCGGAGAGCACGGCGTCCGTGCTGCTGCCGCCGGCCTCGGGCGAGCGGTAGAGCAGCGCCGTCGCCGACGGCTCCACGCCGTCGTAGAGCGCCAGCGAGATCCCGGGCGGCTGCTCGCCGTAGAGGCTGGCGATGACCTCGCGCATGCGGAACGAGGCGTAGACCCAGCCGACCAGGCTGTCGCGCCGCTGCGCCGCGGTTTCCTGCGGCAGGCCGCGGCGGTACACCGGCAGGTACATGACGAAGCCGGGTTCCTCGTCGCCGCGGGTGTCCACGGCCAGCTGGACCTTGCCGGAGACGATCGCCGAGCCCGAGTCGCGCGAGCGCTGCAGGGCGAGCCGGCGCTCCGGGTTGAACCACGTGTCGAAGCCGAGCACGGGGGGATCGCCGTCGGCGGGCGGCTCGCGCTGGACGATGGGGGCGTAGGCCTCGCGCCGGCCGCCGGGATGGATGCCGTAGCCGGCCACGCCGGTGCCGCCGAGCGCGGCGACGTGGGCGTCCTTGTCTGCGGCCGGCACCCACTTGACCACGCCGACCGCCTGCACGCCGGACAGGTTGGCGTCGAGGTTGATGGCCTTGAGGTAGTCGTGGAACTGGTCGCGGTCCAGCGTGCCGCTCACGGCGAACATGCCGTGCACGCCGCGCAGCATCTGCTCGTAGGTGGCCATGCGCTGCTCGATGCGGCCGACGGCGTCGCCCAGCGCGAAGTTGAACTGGCTGCGCACTTCATGGCGGGAGGCCTGCTGGTCGTGGTCCCACACCGCCCAGGTCACGCCGAGCCCGGCGGCCAGGATCAGCAAGGGCAGCAGGATAAGGCGGACTGCGCTCACAGCGGCGACTTGAATTCGGTCATGGCGTCGACCATGTCGGATTTGAAATACTTGGCGAAGATCCGGCGCACGGTGCCGTCGGCGCGCATGTCGTCGACCAGCGCGCGCCATTTCTCCTGCTCGGCCGGCGGCAGCGCCTTCTTCGACATGATCAGGCCATGCAGCACGGGCGGGTCGTTGAACTCGACCACCGAGGTGACGTCGCGGATGTGCTTGGCGTCGAGCGCCGGATAGTCGAACGGTTCGATGATCATGCCCTGGATGCGCCGGCGCGCCAGCGCCTCGTAGAGCGGCTCGAGGCCGCCGGCCTGGCTGACGCGGTTGGCGGCGGCGAGCCGGTCCACCAGCTGGTTGGCGGACCTGCTGTAGCGGAAGCTGCGGATGACGCCGAGCTGGAAGCGGTCGTTGTAGGCGAAGTCGGACAGCTTCTGGATGCCGGCGTCCTTGCGCACCAGCAGATAGTATTTGTTGCTGAAGTACCAGGCGAAGGCGGCGTACTGGTTGCGCTCGGCGTTGGCGATGCCGGACAGGCTGAAATCGAGCGCGCCGGACTCGATCAGTTTCCAGATGCGCGCGCGCGACATCAGGCTGACCCGGATCTGGCATCCGCTGCGCCGGATCATCTCGTCGGCGAAGTCCTTGTCGATGCCGGTATCGGTGTCGAGCGAATAGAGCAGGCCATGATCGTGCAGCGCGAGCGTAAACGGCCGCGCGCAGTCCGGACCGCTTGCCTGGGCATTGCCCAGGCAGCACAGCGCAAGAAGTAGCCCGCCTAGTCCGTGTCTTGTCACTGTCTGACCCCGCAAAAAAAATCTGGCACCGATCGTTCTTTCTTATGACCGCGGCGGAACCCGGGCGAATCCCCCGGCCCTGCGAACCTCGGTGGTCCTTCAAATGTGCTTCCCGGCATGGCGCCGGGCCGGCCCCGGCGAAACCCCGCCGGGGCCGCATGGACAGCAAAGCCTGCATGCTCTCATGCAGGTGTCCGCGTGGGAAGGGCCGGGCGCGTTCCGGCGCCGCTCTTTGTTGCTGGCTTTCACATGCCGCGCCACTGGATATGCATACAGCACCGCCGCCGCGGGCCGCGCGGGCGCGATGGCGGCGGCGGG